>NZ_RZSN01000059.1:0-31060 GCF_003997315.1 Mesorhizobium sp. M1A.F.Ca.IN.020.04.1.1 | reverse complement strand
TTCCTGGGCCTTCTTCAGCAGGGCTGCGCGCTCCTGCGCCTTCTTGCCTGGCAGGGCCTTGTTCGGGTTGGAGCGGGCCGGACGCTTGGCGATGCCGGCCTCGTCCAGGAAGCGCAGCACGCGGTCGGTCGGCTGGGCGCCGTGCGAGAGCCAGTGCTTGACGCGGTCGGCATCGACCTTCACGCGTTCGCCGTCCTTCGGCAGCAGCGGGTTCCACGACCCGAGCGCCTCGATGAAACGGCCGTCGCGCGGCGAACGGGCGTCGGCGACGACGACGTGGTAATAGGGACGCTTCTTCGAGCCCGCACGGGCCAGTCTGATCTTCAGTGCCATTCTTTATCTCCTAACAAGCTCTGAGTTCGTTGATTGGGTTGCGGCTTTGGCCTTGTGCAAGTCGTAATCCCAAGACCGCTGCGCAGTTTGGGCGACATACACCAGCTTCAGCCGGTTTTCGTCACGCCGTTGTTAGCGGCGATCTGTTCGTGATGCCGGATGACTTCGCGGATGACGAAGTTCAGAAATTTCTCCGCAAAATCCGGATCGAGATGCGCATCCTTCGCCAGTTGGCGCAGGCGGGCGATCTGCTGCTGCTCGCGCGCCGGGTCGGCTGGCGGCAGGCCATGCTCGGCCTTCAGCACGCCGACCGCCTTGGTGCAGCGGAAGCGCTCAGCCAGCATATGAATGAGGGCGGCGTCGATGTTGTCGATCGAAGCGCGGTAGCCCGCCAGAACGGCGCGTGCCTCGGCCATATCCTTCTCCTCGTTCATCGCCCCCCTCACTTCTTCTTGCCAAGGCCAGGCAGCCCGCCGCCGCCGAGACCGGGAAGGCCCGGCAGTTTCATGCCGCCGGGCAGGCCCGGCAACCCGCCGCCGGGAAGTCCGCCGGGCAGCCCGCCCGGCAGGCCTTTGCCGAGACCGGCAGCCTGGGCCTGCTTCTGCAAGGCCTCCAGCTGCTTCGGGTCCATCTTGGAAAGGTCGGCCATGCCGCCGCCGGGCATCATGCCGCCAAGGCCCATCTTCGAGGCAAGGCCGCCCATCATGCCGCGCATCATGCCGCCGCCTTTGCCCTTGCCGCCCATCGCCTTCATCATGTCGGCCATGCCGCGATGCATCTTCAAGAGCTTGTTGATCTCGGCCGCGTCGGTGCCGGAGCCGGCGGCGATGCGCTTCTTGCGCGAGTGCTTCAAGATATCGGGGTTGGCGCGCTCGGCCTTGGTCATCGAGGAGATGATGGCGAGCTGCCGGCGGAACATCTTGTCGTCGAAGCCGGCCGCGGCGAGCTGGTCCTTCATCTTGCCCATGCCGGGCATCATGCCCATGATGCCGCCCATGCCGCCCATTTTCGACATCTGCTGAAGCTGCGCGGCAAGGTCGTTCAGGTCGAACTTGCCCGACTGCATCTTCTTGGCCATCGCCGCCGCCTGCTCGGCGTCGATGGTCTCGGCGGCCTTCTCGACCAGCGAGACGATGTCGCCCATGCCGAGGATGCGGTCGGCGATGCGCTTGGGGTGGAATTCCTCCAGCCCGTCCATCTTTTCGCCGGTGCCGATCAGCTTGATCGGCTTGCCGGTGACGGCGCGCATCGAAAGCGCGGCGCCGCCGCGGCCGTCGCCGTCCATGCGGGTCAGCACCAGGCCGGTGATGCCGACGCGCTCGTCGAAGCTTTTCGCTAGGTTGACGGCGTCCTGGCCGGTCAGCGAGTCGGCGACCAGCAGGATTTCGTGCGGCGACGACACCTTCTTGATGTCGGCCATCTCGACCATCAGCGGCTCGTCGATATGGGTGCGGCCGGCGGTGTCGAGGATGACGACGTCGTGGCCGCCGAGCTTTGCCGCCTGCACGGCGCGCTTGGCGATATCGACCGGGCTTTGGCCGGCGATGATCGGCAGCGTGGCGACCTTGGTCTGCTCGCCGAGCTGGAGCAGCTGCTCCTGCGCGGCCGGACGCCGCGTGTCGAGCGAGGCCATCAGAATTTTCTTGTTCTGACGCTCGGTAAGGCGCTTGGCGATTTTGGCCGAGGTCGTCGTCTTGCCGGAACCCTGCAGGCCGACCATCATGACGACGACGGGCGCGGGCGCGTTGAGGTCGATAGCGACGCCCTCGGCACCGAGCATATCGACCAGCTCGTCATGGACGATCTTGACGACCATCTGTCCGGGCTTGATCGACTTCAGCACCGCGGCGCCGACCGCCTTCTCGCGCACCTTGTCGGTGAAAGAGCGAACCACCTCGAGCGCCACATCGGCCTCAAGCAGTGCCCGGCGCACCTCGCGCAACGCCGCAGAGACGTCCGCCTCCGACAGCGCACCGCGGCCGGTCAGGCCGTTCAGGATGGAGCCAAGGCGCTCTTGCAGGGACTCAAACATTGATCAGACCGCCGTGCGAGAGCGCCTTGGATTCATGCCGATCGCTGTCGGGCCTGCGGCCCTCCACGCCTCTTGTGCGCTCCTGCAGTGATTCAAACATCTTGCTTCCTTCGATCTCGGTTCATTCGACCCGAGAGGTAGTGCGTTCGCGCCGGGTCGCCAAGCCAAAGCGCAAAGCCAAAAAGCACCCGGGGGCGCATCGCGCTGCCGGGTGTTGGCCTCCAGGATCGGTTTACAGCTCTCGCCTCAAAGAGGCTTCGGCGTCCTGGTCGGCTTTCGCGGAGAGGGTCTCGTCGCGGAATTCGTGCGCGTCTAGACAGGAAATCGGCGGCGGAGTCAAGGCTGGGGTCGTTTTGAAGAGCAAGACACCGCGCCCAAAGGGGGTTCAGGGCAGCTTTTCGCCGTCCAGGATGCGCGTATAGAGATCGAGATAGCCGTTTGCCGTCTTGGCGATGGGAAATCGCGCGGCGGCGGATGCACGGCACTGCTCAGGGGACAAGCCGGCGATGTCGGCCAAGGCCTTGGCGAACTCGGCATCGGTGTCGAAGAGGCGACCGGTGGCGCCGTCGACGATTTCGGGCAGCGCGCCGCGCCGTGTCGTCAACACCGGCGTGCCGCAGAGCATCGCTTCGACCGGCGCCATGCCGAACGGCTCTTCCCAGGCGATCGGGTTGAGAAAAGCTCTGGCTTCTCCCAGCAGGCGCAGCTTCTCGTCGCCGTCGACGACGCCGTGGTAGCGGAAGCGGCGGCCGAGGCTCTTGAAGAAGACACCCTGGCGTCGAACCTTGGTGCGCTGCAGGAGCTGCCAGCGCGAGCCGCCGGCGATATCGAGCTGGAAATCGAAGGCACGGGCGAGATCGACAGCCCGGTTGAGGTTCTTGCCGGCGCGGGCGATGCCGGCCAGAAACAGGAGCCTGCCCGTCTTGCGGGCGGACAGCCGATAGGCGTCGACCGGAAAGCCGTTGTGGACGAAGGTTTCCCGCCCATGGTTGCGCGCATGGCTGGCGCTGACGAAGTTCCAGTTTGGCCTGTTTTGCGTGAATTTCGGGTCGAAGCCGTGCATCGTATAGAGCGCCGGTCGCGAAATCTCGATGTACCAGCCATTGAAATGCACGATGTCGGTGTCGGCCGGGATCGCAGCGCGGCATTCAGCGGCCGAAGAGGCCTGCCGCACTTCGCACAGCGGATGGCTCGAGCCGCGACCGGCGATCAGGACCACCTTGTGGCCGAGACGCGAAAGCTCTGTTGCCAGCCAGTCGACCTGCCGCTCAGTGCCGCCATAGCCTTTGCAGGGAATGGTGCGTTCCGCCACCAGCGTGATGCGCATCAGGCGAGCCCGTCGGTTTTCTGGTTGACCACGGTTTGATCAAGAAACCGGCTTCCGCTTTTTTGGATCATGGCTCGTCCGGCCCGACCTTCAGGGGTGAGCGGCGATGCAGAAGCAGGAGCATCGTCAGCAGCGTGCTTACGATGCCGATCGCGGCGATGAGAACGGCGTCCCAATTGGTCCAGCCGGGGCCTTCCAGCGGCTTGGCGTTGAACAGGGCGAAGGAATTGTAGCTCTGCTGGTGCGAGATCAGCAGGAAGCCGATCAGATTGTTGCCGAGATGGGCGCCGAATGCAGCGCCGAGATTGCCGGTCACATAGACCAGCAGCGTCAGCAGCAGCGCGAAGGCGGCGATCGAGACCAGCACGCTGGCATTGATGGCAAGCGTCGAGGCCGGGCTCCAATGCAACGCGGTGAACAGAAGCCCCGGCAGCGCGGCCCAGATCAGCGGGCTGCCAAAGCGGCTGGCGAGGCCACGCAGCAGATAGCCACGGAACAGAGCCTCCTCCGATGAGGTCTGCAGAAAGGCGAGCGGCACGATCGCGAGAAGCAAGAGCAGCCAGGACGAGAACGCGATCGATCCGCGGACGATCTCCGGCTGCAGCCAATAGAGCAGCACCTCGGAGAACAAGGAGGTTGTCAGAACCGCGACCAGGCCTTTGAGAAACCCGCCGCGCGAGATGCGGCGGTCTGGGCCGATCAGCGCCGAGAGCGGCTCGCCATGAACGAAACGCATCGCGGCCCAAAGACCGATCCAGATGCCGGCAAAGGACGCCAGCGCGGTGAGGATGCCGGCGGGAGAGGCAAGGAAATCCTGGATCGGCTGTCCGGTCGCCGGGCCCGGGAGGCGCAAGACGATGAAGGCGGCGGTGCCGGCGACGAGCACGACCAGCGTCACGGCGAGCCAGAAGAGAACGACGATCGCCGTTCCGAGCAGGAGCCGGAGCAGGGTGGTTTTCTCGTTCGGCGAGCGCCGGTAGCGCTCGAAGGCGGCGTTGTCAATGATCACACGGGGTCCCCTGCCGGGCGCTTTACGGTCGCATGATCTAGGGGATCGGCGTTTTCGGCGCAATCTCTCCCGTCAGATCCAGCAACCAGTTGGGCCGCTCGACCGCGGGGATCATCGAAACTGGCGGCAGATCAGCCACGGCCTTCCATCGGCGCAGGGCCACCCGTCTAACGCTGCCGCCGGGAATCCGAGCCGGTCGACAACAATTTCGGCTCTCGATTAACCGTTTTGCCGCTTTTTGCCCTTAAGAAGCTTGCCATGAAACGCGTTATCGCCATCGCCGACCGCGCGGCCCTCGTCTCGTTGAAGCTGCTCGCAGCGCTCAACCTGCTGTTTTTCCTTTCGTTCCTGCTCGTGCTGCTGCTGGCCGGCCGCGCGCATGCCGAAGCGCCCGCCTGCGGCGGCAGCGACCTGCTGGCGGGTCTTGCAAAGAGCGATCCCGCCGCCTTCAAGAAGGTCGAGACCGAAGCCGCCGCCGTTCCAAACGGCCGGGGGCTGTTGTGGAAGCTCGAGAAACCAGGCGAGGAGCCGTCCTATCTCTTCGGCACCATGCACATGACGGACGCGCGCGTCACCACGCTGCCTGCCGCGGCCCAAAAAGCCTATGAAGGCGCCGACACCATCATCATCGAAACCACCGACGCCCTCGACAAGGCCAAGATGATGGCCGCCATGGCCGCCGAGCCTGGCCTGATGATGTTCACGGACAACACGACGCTGTCCTCGCTGCTGTCGCCCGAGGATGCGGCAGTACTGAACAAGGGGCTCGATGCACGCGGCATTCCGCCTCTGACGGTGGCCAAGATGAAGCCGTGGATCCTGTCGGCCATGGTGGCGCTGCCGGCCTGCGAGGTGGCGCGCCAGAGCGCCGGCGCGCCGGTGCTGGACGTCAAGCTGGCCGCCGACGCCAAAGCGTCCGGCAAGGACGTCGAGGGGTTGGAAACCGCCGTCGACCAACTGCGCGCCATGGCTTCGCTGCCGCTCGCCTACCACATGAAGGGGTTGGTCGAGACGCTGAAGCTCGGCGACAAGGTGAACGACGTCAACGAAACCATGATCGTGCTCTACCAACGCGGCGAGGTCGGCATGTTCTGGCCGCTGTTTCGCACCGTGCTGCCCGACACGGCGGACGACCAGGCCGGCTATGCCGCCTTTGAGCAGACCATGATCACCAGCCGCAACAAGGTCATGGTCGCGCATGCCATGCCGATTCTGGCCAGGGGCAATGCCTTCATGGCGGTCGGCGCGCTGCATCTGCCCGGCCCTGACGGACTGGTCGAAGATTTCCGCAAAGCGGGGTATAGTGTTACCGCCGTCAACTGAGTCGTCTGGCGGCTGGGGAGCGGAAAATGCCGGTTTTTCAGCGCTTTCCGTCCGCCTGCGTGAAACCCATTAGGGGATCCGCGCGTTGATGGCTGCTATTTGATGCCTTTCATTCCAAGGAGGACACGTTTCATGGCGAACCCTAACGACCCCTACACCCCGTCGAGCACGCCGCCCTCGAGGGGCGGTGGTGGCGGCAGCGGGTGGCTGATCGCCCTAGTTGTCATTATCCTGGCCATTGTTGCGTATTATGTTTTTGGCAGAACCGGTGGCGAGCACGCCCCCGCGACTTCCGAGCCGCCGGCCGCGACGACGCCGGCCCCGGCGCCTGCAACGCCTGAACCTGCGCCCGCAACGCCTGCTCCAGCTCCGACGCCAGCCCCGGCACCCGCGCCCACTCCGACGCCTGCCCCGGCTCCGGCACCTGCGCCGTCTCCGTGATCAGGCTATAGCTCCACGACGAACGGCCCGCCGAAAGGCGGGCCGTTTTTGTTTAACTACACCTTTGCCATCCTCGGGCGTTCGGCGCCGGCCGTGACGAGCACCTAAATATGGATCGGCTTGAAGAACGTGGCCAGCGCCGCTTCCTTGACCGCCTCCGACATGGTCGGGTGGGCATGGCAGGTGCGGGCGAGGTCTTCCGAGGAGCCGCCGAACTCCATCAGCACCGCCGCCTCGTGGATCATCTCGCCGGCGCCGAAGCCGACGATATGAACGCCGAGCACGCGGTCGCTCGCCTTGTCGGCGAGGATCTTCACGAAGCCGTCGGTGTGCAGCATGGCCCGCGCGCGGCCATTGGCGCTGAAAGGGAACTTGCCGACCTTGTAGTCGATGCCGGCCTTTTTCAGCTCCTCTTCGGTCTTGCCGACCGAGGCGATTTCGGGACTGGTGTAGACGACGCTCGGGATAACGTCGTAGTTCACATGACCGGCCTGGCCGGCGATCGTCTCGGCTACCGCCACGCCCTCGTCCTCGGCCTTGTGCGCCAGCATCGGCCCGGCAATGACGTCGCCGATGGCATAGATGCCGGGCACGTTGGTCCTCAGATGCCCGTCGGACTTGACCCGGCCGCGCTCGTCCATCTCGACGCCGGCTTCTTTCAATCCAAGGCTGTCGGCATAGGGGCGGCGTCCGGTCGCGACCAGCACGACATCGGCCTCGATCGTTTCCGCCGCGCCGCCCTTGACCGGCTCGAACGTCACGCTGGCGCCCTTCTTGGATTTGGCGACGCCGGTGACCTTGGCGCCGAGCTTGAACTCGAAGCCCTGCTTGGACAGCAGCCGCTGGAATTGCTTCGAGACCTCGCCATCCATGCCGCCGAGGATGGTGTCGAGGAACTCGACAACCGTGACCTTGGCGCCGAGCCTGGCCCAGACCGAGCCGAGCTCGAGCCCGATGACGCCGCCGCCGACCACCACAAGACTGCCCGGCACCTTGGCCAGCGACAGCGCGCCGGTCGAGGACACGATCACCTTCTCGTCGAAGTCGACCTTGACACCCGGAATGCCGGCGACGTCGGAACCGGTGGCGATGACGATGTTCTTGGTCTCGATCTCCTCGACCTTGCCGCCCTCGCCGGTGACCGACACCTTGCCGGCGCCGATCACCTTGCCGGTGCCGCGGAACGAGTCGATCTTGTTCTTCTTGAAGAGAAAAGCGACGCCGTTGACGTTGGAGGCCACGGTCGCATCCTTGTGCGCCAGCATCTTCTTCAGATTGAGTTTTGGCGCGCCGACCTCGATGCCGAGCATATCGAAGGCATGACCGGCTTCGGCGAACATCTCGGAGGCGTGGAGCAGGGCTTTCGACGGGATGCAGCCGATATTGAGGCAGGTGCCGCCGAAGGTGGCGTTCTTCTCGACCACCGCTGTCTTCAGGCCGAGCTGTGCCGCCTTGATGGCGCAGACATAGCCGCCCGGTCCCGATCCGATGATTACGACGTCATAAGCCATGATGGTGTCCTTCTGGTCTGGCCTTCAGCGGCCGCCGCTCACATTCAGGATCGCGCCCGTTATATAGGAGGCCGCGTCCGACAAAAGGTAGAGAACCGCGCTCGCGACCTCGTCGGCCGTGCCCGCGCGCTTCAGCGGCAGCAGATCCTGCATCCGCGCCACGCGCTCGGGCTGGCCGCCGGAGGCATGGATGTCGGTTTCGGTGATGCCTGGACTGACGGCATTGACGCGGATGCCTTCCAGCGCCACCTCGCGCGCCAGACCAACGGTCAGCGTGTCGATCGCGCCCTTGGAAGCGGCGTAGTCGACATATTCGCCGGGCGAGCCCAGTCGTGCCGCCGCCGAGGACAGATTGACGATGGCGCCGCCCTTGCCGCAGTGACGGGTCGACATGCGCTTGACGGCCTCGCGGGCGCAGAGGAAGGAGCCGACGACGTTGATGCGCATCATGCGCTCGATCCGCTCGGCGCTCATCTCATCGACACGCGCCTTGACGTCGACGATGCCGGCATTGTTGACGAAGGCGTCGAGCCGGCCGAAGGCCCGGTCCACCGCCTCGAACATCGCCACCACATCGGCCTCGTTGCCGACATCGCCCCTGACCGCGAAGGCCTCGCCGCCCGCGGCTTCGAGCTCGGCGACGAGCGCCTCGGCGGCGGCCCGGTTGGAGACATAGTTGATCGCCACCCCATAGCCTGCCCGACTGGCCTGCCGGCATATGGCAGCGCCGATGCCGCGGCTGCCGCCGGTGACCAGCAGCGTCTTCTTGTCGGCATTCATTCCTGGCAGCCTTTCAGGGCAAAGACGTCCCACGGTACTTTTGAGAAGCCCGCCGGACCATAAGCGGCTGACATTTCGAGCGACGGTCCGAGATCGGGAAAGATCAGGCTCTTCGGCGCATCCGCGCCCTCGGCCGGCAGCAGACCCACGACGCCCTTCTCATCGGCGCTATAGACCACGCCTTCCCAGACCGTGCAGGCGGCGAGCTCCTCGCCGGTGACGTCGCCGGTCGGGCATTTGTACATCAGCGAGCCGTGCGGCCGCCCGGCGGAGCCCTCGGTCCACATGGCGATGCCATCGAGCACGGTATTGTTGTCGAGTATCATGCGGAATGTGTTGGCGATCGTCGCCGAGGTACCCGTCGGGCTGAAATCGATCTCGGCGCCGCTTTTCGCCTCGCCATAGGCGGCAAGCTGGATCGGGCAAGCGGCCTGGGCATCGGCTGCTACGAGAGCCGCACCGGCGGCAAGCGCGACCGGCCTCGCGGTGCTGAGCCAACGGGCCTTCACTCGCCGCCCCGCCCGCGAGCCTTCATGCTCCACCTCAGAGATCGAGCACCAGCCGCTCGGGATCCTCCAGGCTTTCCTTGACGCGGACGAGGAAGGTCACCGCTTCCTTGCCGTCGACGATGCGGTGGTCGTAGCTGAGCGCCAGATACATCATCGGGCGGATGACGATCTGGCCGCCGACCACCACCGGCCGCTCCTGGATCTTGTGCATGCCGAGGATACCGGACTGCGGCGCATTGAGGATCGGCGTCGACATCAGCGATCCGTAGACGCCGCCGTTGGAGATCGTAAAGGTGCCGCCCTGCATGTCGGCAACCGAAAGCTTGCCGTCGCGCGCGGCGAGGCCCAGCCGGCCGATCTCCTTCTCGATCTCGGCGATGGACATCTGGTCGGCATCGCGCACGACCGGGACCACCAGGCCCTTGTCGGTGCCGACGGCGACGCCGACATGCGCAAAGTTCTTGTAGATGATGTCGGCGCCGTCGATCTCGGCATTGACCGCCGGGATCTCCTTCAGCGCATGGGTGACGGCCTTGGTGAAGAAGCCCATGAAGCCGAGCTTCACGCCATGCTTCTTCTCGAACACGTCCTTATACTTGGCCCTCAGCGCCATCACCGCGCTCATATCCACCTCGTTGAAGGTGGTGAGCATGGCGGCGGTCGACTGCGCCTCCTTGAGCCGGCGCGCGATCGTCTGGCGCAGCTTGGTCATGCGCACGCGCTCCTCGCGCGAAGCATCGTCGGCCGTCGACGGCGCGCGGGCCGCGACCGGTGCGGGAGCAGGAGCAGGAGCCGCTTTCGGCGTCTCGGCCGGCTGCGATGGCGCGCCCTTAGCGATGGCATCGAGGACGTCGCCCTTCAGCACTTGGCCGCGCTTGCCGGAGCCCGTCAGTTGCTCGACCGAGAGATTGTGCTCGGCGATCAGTTTGGCCGCAGCCGGCGCCGGCGGCATGGTGCGCGGCTCGACCGGGCCGGCGTCGCCGGCCATCTTGGCGGTTTCGGCGGCGGCCTGCTTGGTCGTGGATGCGGCGTCCGGACTGGACGCCTGCGCCACCGCCTGCGGCTTGGTGGCGGGAGCGGCGGCTGCGCCGCCGGCCGAAATCGAGCCGAGCAGCGCCCCGACATTGACCGTCTCGCCTTCCTTGACGGTGATCTCGGAGAGCGTCCCGGCGCCCGCGGCGGGCACCTCCACCGTCACCTTGTCGGTTTCGAGCTCGACCAGCGGCTCATCGGCGGCGATCGCGTCGCCGACCTTCTTGAACCACTTGCCGACGGTCGCCTCGGTGACGGATTCGCCGAGAGTGGGGACGCGGATTTCGGTAGCCATTGTGCCTGTCCGTTCTCTTGTCTTCTTGAGGTCTGTTTGGTCCGGGTCTGCTTACTCGCCCAGCGCGTCGTCGAGCAGGGCGGAAAGCTGGCTGAGATGCTTCGACATCAGTCCGGTGGCCGGCGAGGCCGAGGCCGGCCGGCCGGTATAGCGCACCCGCTGATGCTTGGCGTCGATATGCGCCAGCACCCATTCGAGATAAGGATCGATGAACGACCAGGCGCCCATATTCTTGGGCTCCTCCTGGCACCACACCATCTCGGCGTTGCGGAAACGCGACAGCTCGGTGATCAGCGCCTTGGCCGGGAACGGGTAGAGCTGCTCGACGCGCAACAGGTAGATGTCGGTGATGCCGCGCTTCTCGCGCTCCTCGTAGAGGTCGTAATAGACCTTGCCGGAGCAGAGCACGACACGGCGGATCTTGGAATCCTTCACGAGCTTGATCGGCTGGTCGGCCAAGAGCTGCGCATCGTCCCACAACAGTCGGTGGAACGAGCTTTCGCCCGCCATCTCCGACAGCGTCGACACCGCCCGCTTGTGGCGCAGCAGCGACTTCGGCGTCATCAGGATCAGCGGCTTGCGGAAGTCGCGCTTCAACTGCCGGCGCAGGATGTGGAAATAGTTAGCCGGCGTCGTGACGTTCGCCACCTGCATGTTGTCCTCGGCGCAGAGCTGCAGGAAGCGTTCGAGGCGGGCCGAGGAATGTTCCGGCCCCTGGCCTTCATAGCCGTGCGGCAGGAGGCAGACGAGGCCCGACATTCTCAGCCACTTGCGCTCACCGGACGAGATGAACTGGTCGAACACCACCTGGGCGCCGTTGGCGAAATCGCCGAACTGCGCTTCCCAAAGCGTCAGCGCCTTGGGCTCGGCGAGGCTGTAGCCATATTCGAAGCCGAGCACCGCCTCTTCCGAGAGCATCGAGTTGATGACTTCGTAGCCGGCCTGGGCCGCAGATAGATTGTTGAGTGGAATGTAGCGCGTCTCGTCACGCTGGTCGTAGAGCACGGAATGGCGCTGCGAGAAGGTGCCGCGCTCCGAATCCTGGCCGGAGAGCCGGATCGGATTGCCGTCGAGCAGGATGGCGCCGAAGGCCAGCGCCTCGGCGGTCGACCAGTCGATGCCGTCGCCGGACTCGATCGCCTGGCGGCGGTTCTCGAGGAAGCGCAGGATCGTCTTGTGCGCCTCGAAATCCTTCGGCACCTCGGTCAGCTTCTTGCCGATTTCCTTCAGCGTGCGGACCGGCACCGCGGTCTTGCCGCGCCGCTGTTCGTCCTGGTTGTCGGCCGTGCGCAGGCCGGACCAGGCGCCGTCAAGCCAGTCGGCCTTGTTCGGCTTGTAGGACTGGCCGACTTCCCACTCCTGTTCCAGATGCGCGCGCCAGTCGGCCCGCATCTTGTCGACCTCGGCCTGGGTGATGTGACCCTCGGCGATCAGCCGGTCGGCATAGACCTGCACAACCGTCTTATGGCTGCGGATGTTGCGGTACATGATCGGCTGCGTGAAGGACGGCTCGTCGCCTTCATTATGGCCGAAGCGGCGGTAGCAGAACATGTCCACCACCACCGGCTTGTGGAACTTCATGCGGAATTCCGTCGCCACCTTCGCGGCATGCACCACCGCTTCCGGATCGTCGCCGTTGACGTGGAAGATCGGCGCCTCAATCATCTTCGCCACATCCGACGGATAGGGCGACGAACGCGAGAAGCGCGGATTGGTGGTGAAGCCGATCTGGTTGTTGATGATGAAATGCAGCGTGCCGGCGACGCGGTGGCCGCGCAGGCCGGAGAGCCCGAACATCTCCGCGATCACGCCCTGGCCGGCGAACGCCGCGTCGCCATGCAGCAGCAGCGGCATCACCTTGGCGCGCTCGGACAGCGGCACGATCTCGCCGCGCTCGCGGCCAGCGAGCTGGTCCTGCTTGGCGCGCGCTTTGCCCATCACGACCGGGTCGACGATTTCCAGATGCGAGGGGTTGGCGGTCAGCGACAGGTGCACCTTGTTGCCGTCGAACTCGCGGTCCGAGGAGGCGCCGAGATGGTACTTCACGTCGCCCGAGCCCTCGACATCGTCGGGAGCGGCCGAGCCGCCCTTGAACTCATGGAAGATGGCGCGGTGCGGCTTGGCCATGACCTGCGAAAGCACGTTGAGGCGGCCGCGATGGGCCATGCCGAGCACGGCCTCCTTCAGGCCGAGCTGGCCGCCGCGCTTGACGATCTGCTCCAGCGCCGGGATCAGCGACTCGCCGCCGTCGAGGCCGAAGCGCTTGGTGCCCTTGTACTTGACGTCGATAAATTGCTCGAAGCCTTCGGCCTCGACCAGCTTCGACAGGATCGCCTTCTTGCCGGTGGCGGTGAAGGTGATCTCCTTGTCGGCGCCCTCGATGCGCGCCTGGATCCAGGCCTTCTCCTCGGGGTCGGAGATGTGCATGAACTCGACGCCAAGCGTCGAGCAATAGGTGCGGGTGAGGATATCCAGCATCTGCCGGATGGTGCCGAACTCGAGCCCCAGCACATTGTCGAGGAAGATCGGCCGGTCGTAGTCGGCTTCGGTGAAGCCGTAATTCTCCGGCGACAGCTCGTTATAGTCCTCGAGCGGCTTGGCGATGCCCAGCGGGTCGAGATTGGCGTGCAGGTGGCCGCGCATGCGAAAGGCGCGGATCATCATGATGGCACGCACGGAATCGCGCGTCGCCTGGTGAACGTCCGCATCGGAAAGGGCCGCGCCGTTGACGACCGCCTTTTCCTTCACCTTCTTTTCGATGTGCTTTTCGACCAGGCCCCAATTGCCGTCGAGCGCCGAAACCAGCTCACCATTGGCCTGCATCGGCCAGGACGGCTTCGCCCAGGAAGCGCCCTTGGCGTTCTTGCGCACGTCGCCCGCGTCGTCCTTCAGCGCGGCGAAGAAGTCCTGCCATTCCGGATCGACGGAGCCGGGGTTGTCCTCATAGGCGGCATAGAGCGCGTCGATATAGTCGGCATTGCCGCCATAAAGGAACGAGGTGAGCGAGAATTGGTCGTTGGCCTGATCTTGTCTTGCCATTTTCGTCTGCGGAGCCTGGCTCCGTCTCCTTTTATGGAAGGGAGTAGGGGAGTAAGGCAGTAGGGGAGTAGGGCATTTTTGCCGCTGATCTTTCCCTGCTGCCCTATTCGCTTACTCCCTACGCCCTTAACCTTTGATCGCCTCGACCAGCGTCGTGCCGAGCCGCGCCGGTGACGGCGAAACCTTGATGCCGGCCGATTCCATCGCCGCGATCTTGTCTTCCGCGCCGCCCTTGCCGCCGGAGATCACCGCGCCCGCATGGCCCATGGTGCGGCCGGCGGGCGCCGTGCGTCCGGCAATGAAGCCCGCCATCGGTTTCTTGCGGCCGCGCTTTGCCTCGTCCTTCAAGAACTGCGCGGCGTCTTCCTCGGCCGAGCCGCCGATCTCGCCGATCATGATGATCGACTTGGTCTCGTCGTCGGCGAGGAACATCTCGAGCACGTCGATGAACTCGGTGCCCTTGACCGGGTCGCCGCCGATGCCGACAGCAGTGGTCTGGCCGAGGCCGACATTGCTGGTCTGGAAGACCGCTTCATAGGTAAGCGTTCCCGAGCGGGAAACAACGCCGACCGAGCCCTTGCGGAAGATGTTGCCGGGCATGATGCCGATCTTGCATTCGTCGGGGGTCAAAACTCCCGGGCAGTTCGGGCCGATCAGCCGCGAGGAGGAGCGGTCGAGCCGCGCCTTGACCTTGACCATGTCCATAACCGGGATGCCCTCGGTGATGCAGACGATCAGCGGGATCTCGGCCTCGATCGCCTCGATGATCGCTTCGCCTGCGCCTGCCGGCGGCACATAGATGACGGAGGCGGTGGCGCCGGTCTTCTCCTTGCCCTCGGCGACGGTGGCGAAGATCGGCAGGGTCTCTCCCTTCGCGCCGGTCCAGGTCTCGCCGCCCTTCTTCGGATGGACGCCGCCAACCATCTTGGTGGCGTGATAGGCCAGCGCCTGCTCGGTATGGAAGGTGCCGGTCTTGCCGGTCAGGCCCTGCACCAGCACCTTGGTATTCTTGTCGACGAGAATGGACATCGCGGCCCTTTTCTAAAAACCGTTGATCGAGGAAGGCGAAACGCGCCGGTAGAGGCCGCTCACCATGTCTTGCCAGGCGTCGCTGCCGGCGGGCTTGAAGTGCAATCGCATGCGGTAAGTATCAGTGCCGTCAAAACTGTAAGTCACGCGAGCCGAGCCGCGCGGCGACGACCGTTCCAGCACAAGCTCGTTGCCGTTCCATGTGCCCGTAGCCGGTGTGACCGGCACGAAACCCATCGAGTCGAACTGATGCATGGTGACGACGTCGTTCGGCTGATCGAAGCCGAACACATTATGCGCGCCGAACGAGATCGTGCCGTCGCGGCGCTGGCGGTAGCGCTGGACCACGAACTGGCCGCCGAACTGCGCGTCCGCAAGCACTTCCGAAGTCGCGGCGCCGGCATCGGTCCATTGCGTCGCCGCGACATCTTCCTCGCCACGCCACGCGCCGACCAGCGCCTGCAGGCGCTGGTGATCGGCCGAGAGGGATGAGAAAGGCGTCGCGTTCATGGCTCAGAGCCGCTTCAGATCGGTGACGGTGAGGTCGCTTTGGGCATTGCCGGTGTTGAGGGTGGTCGCCGGCTCGAACATAAGCACCACGGGCTCGACAGTCAGCGACCGCGGCCGATGCTCGACGCCGCGCGGCACGACAATGAAATCGCCCTCGCCGAGCTCGACCGGCCCGTCGCGGAAATCGATGGCGATCTTGCCGCGCAGCACGAGGAAGGCCTCGTCCTCGTCATCATGCGCGTGCCAGTCGAAAACCTCGCCGAACTTGGCGACCTTGGCTTGGCTGTCGTTGACGTCGCCGGCGATGTGCGGATCGAAGACCTTGGCGATCTTCGCATTCGCCGCCTCGACCAGATTTATCTTGCGCGGAGGCATCCTATGACCTCCGCCCTTGAAGTTCCGACTTCAGGTCGCGCAGCACGGCTACAATTTCCCGATTCGTCTCGACGAGCTCACGAATAGCGGTCGCGTTGTCATGGCCGGCAAGTTCCCGGGCTCGCACATACTGCTTTAGAGTGACGAGACCCCAGATCCAGATCACCAGGAAAATCGCCATCGGCAGCCATGCAATGACGTATCCAAGCAAGCTTTGCGTGGCGTCCTGTTCCACAGCCGTTTAGCCCTTCACCGCCTTGACGATCTTCTTGGCCGCGTCGTCGAGGTCGTCTGCCGAGACGACGTTCAAGCCGCTGTCATTGATGATCTTCTTGCCGAGCTCGGCATTGGTGCCTTCCAGCCGCACGACCAGCGGCACCTTCAGCCCGACTTCCTTGACCGCGGCGATCACGCCCTCGGCGATGACATCGCACTTCATGATGCCGCCGAAGATGTTGATCAGGATGCCTTCGACCGCCGGATCCTTGGTGATGATCTTGAAGGCCGCCGTCACTTTCTCCTTCGAGGCTCCGCCGCCGACATCGAGGAAGTTGGCCGGCTCGGCGCCGTAGAGCTTGATGATGTCCATCGTCGCCATCGCGAGGCCGGCGCCGTTGACCATGCAGCCGATATTGCCCTCGAGCGCGACATAGGCGAGGTCGTATTTCGACGCCTCGATCTCCTTCTCATCCTCTTCGGTGGTGTCGCGCAGCTCCATCACGTCGGGATGGCGGAAGAGAGCGTTGTTGTCGAACGACACCTTGGCGTCCAGCACGCGCAGCTGGCCGTTCTTCATGACGATCAGCGGATTGACCTCGAGCAGGCTCATGTCCTTCTCGACGAAGGCCCTGTAGAGCAGCGGGAACAGCGTGCCGCCGTCTTGCGCCGCATCGCCGTCGAGCTGCAGCGCGGCGTTGAGCTTCTTCACATCATCGGCCGTCACGCCCTTTTCCGGATCGATGGCGACGGTGAGGATCTTTTCCGGCGTGTCATGCGCGACCGCCTCGATATCCATGCCGCCCTCGGTCGAGACGACGAAGGCGATGCGCCCGACGGAACGGTCGACCAGGATCGACAGATAGAGCTCGCGGTCGATATCGGCGCCGTCCTCGATATAGAGGCGATTGACCTGCTTGCCGGCCGGTCCGGTCTGCTTGGTGACCAGCGTTTGGCCGAGCATCTCGTTGGCGTTGGCGACCACTTCGGCCGCCGACTTCGCCAGCCGCACGCCGCCCTTGGCGTCGGGGCCGAGTTCCTTGAACTTGCCCTTGCCGCGGCCGCCGGCATGGATCTGGCTCTTCACCACATAGAGCGGGCCGGGCAGCGTCTTGGCGGCGGCTTCCGCCTCGCTCGCCTTGAACACCGGAACGCCGCTTGCGACGGGCGCGCCGAACGACTTCAGCAGCGCCTTGGCCTGATATTCATGGATGTTCATGCGCTTGGTCTCCGGAGAGGGACGATTACTTGCCGGCGAGATGCGGGGCGATCTTGGTGCAGGCCTCGGTGAGGCCCTGCACGGCCGCCACCGAATTGTCGAACATCTTCTGCTCGGCCTTGGAGAGGTCGATCTCGATGACGCGCTCGACACCGCCGGCGCCGATCACCACGGGGACGCCGACATAGGTCCCCTTGACGCCGTACTGGCCAGACAGGTGCGCAGCGCAGGGCAGCACGCGCTTCTTGTCTTTCAGGTACGATTCGGCCATGGCGATGGCCGAGGCGGCCGGCGCGTAATAGGCTGAGCCCGTTTTCAAGAGGCCGACGATCTCGGCGCCGCCGTCGCGGGTGCGCTGCACGATCTGGTCGAGCTTGTCCTTGGAGGTCCAGCCCATCTTGACGAGGTCGGGCAGCGGGATGCCCGACACGGTCGAATAGCGGATCATCGGCACCATCGAATCGCCATGGCCGCCGAGCACGAAGGCGGTGACGTCCTCGACCGAGACCTTGAACTCTTCCGCCAGGAAGTAGCGGAAGCGGGCGCTGTCCAGCACGCCGGCCATGCCGATGACATGGCTGGTCGGCAGGCCCGAAAACTTCTGCAGTGCCCAGACCATGGCATCGAGCGGGTTGGTGATGCAGATGACGAACGCCTTCGGCGCGTATTTCTTGAGACCCGCGCCGACCTGTTCCATGACCTTGAGATTGATGCCGAGAAGATCGTCGCGGCTCATGCCGGGCTTGCGCGGCACGCCGGCGGTGACGATGCAGACATCCGCGCCCTCGATGCCGGCATAGTCGTTGACGCCTGTCAGTCTGGAGTCAAATCCGTCGACCGGCGAGGACTGGGCGATGTCGAGACCCTTGCCCTGCGGAATGCCCTCGGCGATGTCGAACAGCACCACGTCGCCGAGATCCTTCAGGCCGATCATATGGGCGAGCGTGCCGCCGATCATGCCCGAGCCGATGAGCGCTATCTTGTTGCGTGCCATGTCAGGATGTTTTCCCTTTGTCTGTGACGGTGCCGTGACGGGGGCCGGGGGCCGGAAGGAATGCGGGAAACCGCAGGATTTCGCCGAACCCAATAGCTCCGGCATGGAGAAAATTCAAACGGTTATTTTGCACCCAGTGTTTTCAATCGGTTAGATGCATTGGGAATTACGTAAACGTCAAAATTTTCGAGCTAACTGACCAAAATTTATACAATAAACGATGAAATCAGAAGGCCTTCATCCCGGCGATGACGCCGTTGTGATTTTAGGAGGGGCGGACAGCCAAGTGGGGCGGCTGAGCGGTTCGGGAGATGCGCATCCAAGCGACGAAGCGCTTATCGCTTCCTTCCCAGGCCCTGGGCTCCGCCTCGCGTCGCTCCGCCCTAGGATGAGGACTCCAGGTGGCTACGCTCACGCCTGCCGCGCCTCCGCGGGTTCCGCCCCGACTTGCCGCCTCTCCGCCCAGCCTTCCAGCCAGTCGCGGCTCTGCATTTCGATCAGTCGCGAGGCAGTGCGCTCGAATTCGAAGACTTCCGTGCCGCGCCTGGCGGTGTAGAGCCCCTCGGGGGGCGCGGCGGCGCTCATCACCAGCCGCATGTGGTGGTCGTAAAGCGTGTCGATGAGCAGAATAAAACGCTTGGCTTCGTTGCGCTTGCCTTCGCCGAGCACCGGCACATGGTCGATGAAGACGGTCGAGAAGCGGTCGGCGATGGCCAGATAGTCGCGCGCGCCGAGCGGCTTTTCGCAGAGATCGGCGAAGGAGAAACGGGCGGCATCGCCGGCAGCGCGCGGGACCACGAGCTGACGCCCTTTCAGCGTCAGCGTCATCGCCTCGGTCGGCCTGCCATGTGTCATCGTCTTCCAAGCGTCGTCGAGCGCGCGGTCGGCCGCGGCGTCGGCGGGCGTGACATAGATCGGCAAGCGGTTGAGCTTTTCCTGCCGGTAGTCCTTTTCGGCATCCAGCGTCAGCACATGCGCATGACGTTCGAGCAGGCCGATGAAGGGCAGGAAAAGCTGCCGGTTGAGGCCGTCTCGATAAAGGTCATGAGGCGCGACGTTGGAGGTGGCGACCAGCACGACGCCTTTGGAAAACAGCGCCGAGAACAGGCGCGACAGGATCATGGCATCGGCAATGTCGGTGACCGAAAACTCGTCGAAGCACAGCACCCAGGCCTCCTCGGCCAGCGCCCGCGCCACCGGCGGGACCGGATCGTCTTCCTTGACATCGCCGTTCTTGCGCGCCGCCCGGTGTTTTTGGATGCGGTCCTGCACGTCGGCCATGAAATCGTTGAAATGGACGCGGCGCTTTCGCCTGACCGGCAGGAGATCGAAGAACATGTCCATCAGCATCGTCTTGCCGCGCCCGACGCCGCCATGGATGTAAAGGCCCTTGACGGCCTCGCGCGGCTTGTTGCTGCGCGCGAACAGCCAGCCCAGCGCGCTCGATTTCTGCGCCAGCCTTTTTGCGGAGATCTCGTCGGTCAGCCGGTCGAGCGCGGCGACGACGCGCTCCTGCGCCGGATCGCGTTCGACCACGCCGGTTTCGACCAGATGGTCGTAGCGCTGCCTGACGGTCGCATGCGTCTGAAGGCCGTCACGCAGGTGCATAGGTCACGTCGTTCTCGGGCAATTTCGGAAAGCGGCTTGCCATCCGAAACTGCGTGAAACAATAGGGGAGGGTCCGCCCTACCTTGTAAGCGAGATCGGCTGGCCGTTGGAAGTCTGGCCGTCGAACTTTTCGCCGCCGGAGGAATAGAGCCTGGCCAGCGTGCCGCCGTTTTCGTCGTAGAGCGTCAGCTGCTTGCCGGCGACATTCCACGACTTGATGCCGTCGATCGGAGCCGGGCAATGCAGCGGACCGGCGCGGTAGCCGGCGCCGAACTTGGTCTGCGGCGTCGCCACTTTGCAGCTCTGGCCGGAGACACTGACATTCCAGACGCCGGCGACGCTGGCCGCGGTCAGGTCCGCGGCGCCCGTGGGCGCCGAACCGTCCGGCGGCAGCGAAGCCATCTGACTGTTCTTCGGCGCGGTGGGGAATTGCGACGGGTCGGTGGTGCCCGGAGCAGCCGGCGGCGGCAGCTGGTTCTGCGTCACCGTGCCGGAGGGCGCCGGCGTGAGCGGCGCCGGCTGCTGATCGTCCATCGATGAGAAGCGCGAGGTCGAGCAGCCGCTCGCAACGAGCGCGGCCAGCGATACGGCCAAAAGGCCAGTCTTCGAAAAAATCATTCCAACCTCCGTCGGATTCGGTGGGGGGCGCCGTCCGCGTAAACACTCGCTTCACCAAGATGGCGAAGGTGGCAGAATTTCAACCCGATATGGTTAAAATAGGGTTTTCGGAGCTGGTGTTGCAAATTTGTCGCGACGGCCTTGCTCACCGCGGCCCCAGGCGAGAAGTTGGACCCTAACGTATTGAAGTTTCAGGCTCGCAGCCGCGCGCTGGGCACGAAGACATACCCGTCCGGACCAACGATATAGCATTCGCGCAAGCCATGCGGCTTGTCGATCGAGCCGGCCAGCACGATGTGGCCGAGTGCTGCGGCCTTTTTTTCGACCGCATCCGGATCGGCGCCATAGAGGCGCAGCTCGATGCCGGCGCCACGCGTTTCGGCTCCGGCGAAGACGCCGGTCATCGGATTGTCGAGATAGGAATGGTCGGCATGCAGCATGAAGATCGAGCCGAGCAGCTCGATGGCCGCGAAATCCTCGTCGGCATAGATGATGCGCGCGCCTAGCACATCGCGGCAGAAAGCCTCCATCGCCGCCATGTCGGTGACAAGCAAGTTGACGCCCAGCCCATGCGGCAGCGAGCGGCCGAAATCATCGGCCTTCATCCACGGTGTCCCGGTCCGCTTCTTCGCCACGGTCTTGTCCCTCCACATCGTCGATCCTAGTCGAAGCCGACCGTTGGCCCTTGGCATTCCCCCAGCAAAATGCTTGCGCCAGGCGGCGGCGTCCTTATTTCAGGACAAGCGACAGGGAGTGGGCGGAGAAACGATGGCCGCAAGAACAAGAGCAGCCAACCGCTACTATAGCGGCCCACTCAGCGATCATTTCGACGGCAGCCTCTTTTTCAATCCCGACGGCAGGCCGCCGGCGCGCTTCACCGATTTGCTGAAATGGCAATTGAGCGGTGGGCGCTCGAAATGGCCGGCGGCCTGGCCGAGCCCATATCCGCAGGCGAAGCCCGAACAACGGATCGAAGGCGCCGCGCTTCGGCTCACCATGGTGGGTCACGCCTCGCTGCTCATCCAGACAGCCGGCCTGAATATCCTGACCGACCCGGTTTGGTCCGAGCGTGCCTCGCCTTTCGGCTTCGCCGGACCGAAGCGGGTCAACGCGCCGGGCATCGCCTTTTGCGACTTGCCGCCGATCGGCCTGGTGCTGCTCAGTCACAACCACTACGACCATCTCGACCTCGCGACCCTCAAGCGGCTGAAGCAAAGCCACGACCCGATGGTGATCACGCCGCTCGGCAACGATGCGATCATCGGCACTGCCGTTCCCGGCATGCGCGTGTCGGCACATGATTGGGGCGACAGCGTCGAAGTCGCCAGCGACGGCATCATCCACATCGAGCCGGTGCATCACTGGTCGGCGCGCGGCGGGCGCGACCGGCGCATGGCGCTGTGGGCGGGCTTCGTCGTCGATACGGCGGGCGGCAAGGTCTATTTCGCCGGCGACACCGGCTTCCATGGCGGCACCAACTACCGCCGAATGGCGGAAAAGCATGGCGGGTTTCGGCTGGCCATCCTGCCGATCGGCGCCTATGAGCCGCGCTGGTTCATGGCCCCGCAGCACCAGAATCCGGCGGAAGCCGTCCAGGGCATGAGGCTGTGCGGCGCCGTCCATGCTGCCGGCTGCCACTGGGGCACCTTTCAGCTCACCGACGAGCCGATCGAGGAACCGGCGCAAAAGCTCGCCGAGGCACTGACGGCCGAAGGCATTTCGCCGAAGCGTTTTCGCGCCATGCGCCCGGGCGAAGCATGGGATGTGCCGCCGCCTGGCTAAGGAACCCAGCCCGGGCAAACGCGTTGGTTCCACAGCGCAAATCCGCCTCGGAGCTTTCCATGATCAAGTGGATCATCATCCTTCTTATCGTTGCCGCTGCGGCAAGCCTGCTTGGCATGCCCGCGCTCGCCGGCGCCGCCGCCACAGGTGCCCGCATCCTGATCGGTATTGTGCTGATCATCTTCCTGCTGATCGTGCTCGGCGTCTTCGCCGTGACTTAGCTCGCATATTCGCCGCGGCAGGCCAGAGCTGCGTTCCTGGCCAGGAGTCGCGTTGCACTGGTAATTCCCGCCCGTTTCCGCCATATAGCGCCAAACGGAATTGGAACGACCGGTTAGATGGCAGGCACTGCCCCATTCGCCAAGATGAACGGCATCGGCAATGAGATCATCGTCGCCGATATGCGCGGCCGTGGCGACAAGGTGACCGCAGCCGCGGCGATTGCCCTCAATGCCGTCGCGGCGACCAAGTTCGATCAGATCATGGCGATCCATGATCCGCGCACGACCGGCACTGCTTATTACGTCGACATCTTGAATTCGGACGGCACCGGTGCGCAGGCCTGCGGCAATGGCATGCGCTGCGTCGTGCAGGCGCTTGCGGCCGAGACCGGCCAAAAGACCTTCACCTTCGAAACCCGCGCCGGCATTCTCAATGCTCAGGAACATGCCGACGGCTCGATCTCGGTCGACATGGGCAAGCCGCGTTTCGGCTGGCAGGAGATCCCGCTTGCCGAGGAGTTCCGCGACACTCGCATGATCGAACTGCAGATCGGCCCGATCGATGCGCCGGTGCTGCATTCGCCTTCGGTCGTCTCGATGGGCAATCCGCACGCGATCTTCTGGGTCGACCGCGACGTCTGGTCCTACGAGCTCGACCGATTCGGTCCGCTGCTCGAGAACCATCCGATCTTTCCCGAGCGCGCCAACATCACCATCGCTCAGGTCACCTCGCCCGAGACGATGATCATCCGCACCTGGGAGCGCGGCGCGGGTCTCACCAAGGCCTGCGGCTCCGCGGCCTGCGCCGCCGTGGTGGCAGCCGCCCGCACCAAGCGCACCGGCCGCAGCGTGTCGCTGGTCACGCCCGGCGGCGGCGAGCTCAATGTCGAGTGGCGCGACGACGATCACGTAATTTTGACCGGCGCCGCCGAATGGGAGTTTTCCGGCAGCTTCGACCCTTCGACCGGCGCCTGGGCCCGCGACACCGAAAGCGCCGCCTGATGTCCGCTCTTCAAAAGGGCCCGGCGCCCGAAGGGCCTATCGGCAATGGTATCGACGTGGTCACGTTCGGCTGCCGCCTCAACACCTATGAATCGGAGGTGATGCGCCGCGAGGCCGAAAGCGCCGGCCTCGGCGCGCTGGAAGGCGGCGCCGTCATCTTCAACACCTGCGCCGTCACCGCCGAAGCCGTGCGCCAGGCCAAGCAGGCGATCCGCAAGGCCCGTCGCGAGAACCCTGAAGCGCGCATCATCGTCACCGGCTGCGCCGCGCAGACCGAGCCGCAGAACTTCGTCTCCATGGACGAGGTAGACCTGGTGCTCGGCAATGAGGAGAAGCTCAAGGCGAACTCCTACCGCGCGCTGCCGGACTTCGGCGTCAACGATACCGAGAAGGCGCGCGTCAACGATATCTTCTCGGTGCGCGAGACGGCGAGCCACATGGTCGACGCCATTGAGGGCCGGGCGCGCGCCTTCGTGCAGGTGCAGAATGGCTGCGACCATCGCTGCACCTTCTGCATCATTCCTTACGGCCGCGGCAATTCGCGCTCGGTGCCGATGGGCGCCGTGGTCGAGCAGGTCAAGCGTCTCGCAGCCAATGGCTATGCCGAGATCGTGCTCACCGGCGTCGACATGACCAGCTTCGGCGCCGACCTGCCGGGCAGCCCGAAACTTGGGAAGCTGGTGAAGACGATCCTGCGACAGGTGCCCGAGGTGAAGCGGCTGAGGCTGTCGTCGATCGATTCCATAGAAGCCGACGACGAGCTGCTCGACGCGATTGCCACCGAGCCGCGGCTGATGCCGCATTTGCATCTGTCGCTGCAATCGGGCGACGACATGATCCTGAAGCGCATGAAGCGCCGGCATTTGCGCGATCAGTCGATCCGCTTCTGCGAGGACGTGCGCAAGCTCCGTCCCGGCATCGTCTTCGGCGCCGACATCATCGCCGGTTTCCCGACCGAGACCGAGGCGATGTTCAAAAACTCGGAGAAAATCGTCGAGGAATGCGGCCTGACGCACCTCCACGTCTTCCCGTTCAGCCCGCGCGAGGGCACGCCCGCCGCGCGCATGCCGCAGCTTGGCCGCGAGGTGGTGAAAGAGCGTGCCGCAAGGCTGCGCGCCGCCGGCGAGGCCGCCTACCGTCGCCATCTGGCCGCCCTTGCCGGCACGCGGCAATCGATCCTGATCGAGCGCGATGGGCTAGGCCGAACCGAAGGTTTCACGCTTGCCGCGATTGGCGTTGGACAGCCGAGCGAGATCGTCGAGGCGGTTGTCACCGGCCATGACGGCGCCCGGCTGATCGCGGCGCCGCTCGCCGCGCAAGCCGCCTGAGACTGCAAGACGTATGGCTGGTTTCTTCAAGAAGATATTTTCGTTCGGCAAGAAGGAAGTCGTCGAGGAGCGCGTCGACGAGACCGCGCCCCTGCCGCCGATCAAATGGGACGCGCTCGAGGCGCTGAAACCGGAAACCGAGCAGGAGCCTGCGTCCCGCAGCGCCGACGCCGGCGCCAATCACCCTCGAGCTGCGCTCGGGACCTCCCCCATCGAGGGGGAGGCAGGACCTGCGCCACAACCGGTTCCCGAGGAGCCGAAGCCCGAACCCGCACCGGACATTCCGCCGGCGCCGGAACCCGTCATCCCGCCGGCACCGGAGCCGGTTGTTCCATCCGAGCCGGAGCCGCTGCCGCAGCCCCAGCCGGAAGAAGAGCCGCGGCCCGCCCCGGAGCAGCCGCAGCCGCCTGCACCCGAGGAAGTGCCTGCTCCGCCCGAACCTGCACCTGAGCCGGTGCCCGCGCCGGCACCGCAGGAGGTGCCTGCACCCGCGCCGGCCGAGCCGGAGATCGAGCCTTCGCGTCCGGAGCCGCAGCCGGTGCCGGGGCCCGTCGAAGTGCCGACGACGCCCAGCGAAGTCCCGGCCGAGGCGCCAGCGCCGATCGAAGTTCCACCGGGCGAGGCACCTTCTATCGAGCCATCTTTAGAGGTCGGCGCCGCGCCTCATCCGCCTGCCGGCACCTTCTCCCCGTATAGTGCCGGGGAGAAGGAAGAAGCACCAACGCCGACGCCCCCTTCTCCCCGTTCTTCACGGGGAGAGGATGAGGGTGAGGCGCAGCGTCAGCCTGCGGAGGATTTGCCGCCACCGGAGCCGGCTCCGCCGGCGGAAGCCCTGCCTCCCATTCGCCAGGCTGCGCCGGTCGAGCCGGGGCGGATCCTTGCCGAGATCGCGCCCGAGCCGGAAGCCATCCCCGCGCCGCCGCCGACCGCCGCTGCCGGCAAGGTGACGGTCGCCAAAAAGGTCGAGCAGAAGGCCGAGCCGCAGAAGGCACCGGAGCCGGCCCCGCGACGCTCCTGGTTCCAGCGCATGCGCGACGGGCTTGCCCGTTCCTCGCGCGAGCTCACCGGCAACATCGCCGGCGTCTTCACCAAGCGCAAGCTGGACGAAGACACGCTGCAGGATCTGGAGGATGTGCTGATCCGCGCCGATCTTGGCGTCGAGACGGCGCTGCGCGTCACCGATTCTCTCGCCTCAAGCCGATACGGCAAGGACGTTTCCGACTCGGAGGTCCGCGCCGTGATGGCGGCGGAAGTCGAAAAAGTCCTGACCCCGGTCGCCAAGCCGCTCGAGCTCGATCTCAGCCACAAGCCGCATGTCATCCTGGTCGTCGGCGTCAATGGCACCGGCAAGACCACGACCATCGGCAAGCTGGCGGCCAAGCTGACCGAAGGCGGGCTTTCGGTCATGCTGGCGGCCGGCGACACGTTCCGCGCGGCCGCCATCGAGCAGCTGAAGATCTGGGGCGAACGCACGAAGTCGCCGGTCATCGCCACCAAGCTTGGCGCCGACGCCGCCGGCCTCGCCTACGATGCCTTCGAGAAGGCGAAGGAGGCAGGCTCCGACGTGCTGATCATCGACACGGCCGGCCGCCTGCAGAACAAGACCGAGCTGATGGCGGAGCTGGAAAAGATCGTGCGCGTGCTGGGCAAGCTCGATCCGGAGGCGCCGCACACCGTGCTGCAGACCGTCGACGCCACCACCGGTCAGAATGCGCTCAGCCAAGTCGAGATCTTCCGCAACGTCGCCGGCGTCAACGGCCTGGTGATGACCAAGCTGGACGGCACGGCGCGCGGCGGTATTCTGGTGGCGATCGCCGCCAAGCATAGATTGCCGGTCTATTTTATCGGCGTCGGCGAGCAGGTCGACGACCTCGAACCCTTCTCGGCCAGCGAATTCGCCAGAGCGATCGCCGGCGTTGCTTGAACGATCCCAAAAGCGCCGACTTTCGGGACAACAAGGACTTCCATGAACATCCTCGAACGCGACCCGTCCGACCCGCAGAAACAGAAGAAGGAGGGCATCAACCCCCCGCTCAAGCTGGTGCTCGAGCTCGGGCCGCTGCTGGTCTTCTTCTTCGCCAATGCGCGCGGCGAATGGCTGGCGCAGAAATTTCCGGCCTTGGCCGAGCTCGGCGGCCCGATCTTCGTCGCCACCGGCCTGTTCATGGCCGCCACCGCGTTGGCGCTGATCGCCTCGTGGCTGCTCACCCGCACCTTGCCGATCATGCCGCTGGTGTCGGGCGTCGTCGTCCTTATCTTCGGCGCGCTGACGCTCTATTTGCAGGACGACGTCTTCATCAAGATGAAGCCGACCATCGTCAACACGCTGTTCGGCGGCGTGCTGCTCGGCGGCCTTTTCTTCGGCAAGTCGCTGCTTGGCTATGTCTTCGACTCGGCTTTCAGCCTCGATGCCGAAGGCTGGCGCAAGCTCACCTTCCGCTGGGGCCTGTTCTTCCTCTTCCTGGCCCTCGTCAATGAAGTCGTGTGGCGGAATTTTTCAACCGATGCCTGGGTTACCTTTAAGGTCTGGGGCATCATGCCGATCACGCTTCTCTTCACCTTCAGCCAGATGCCGCTGATCATGCGCCACTCGCTGGAGGAAAAAGCCAAGGAAGAGCAGGCGAGTAAATAGAGCAGGTTCCGGGGAGGGGGCGGCATGGAATTCCTCACCACGCGCGATGAGCTGAGGACGATCTACAAGACGCCGCGGCCGACCGACGGGTCGATCCGCAAGGAACTCAAGGCGCTCGATGGCCACTGCCGTTCCTTCATCGGCAAGAGCCCATTCGTGCTGATCGGCTCCTCCGACGGCGCCGGCAATGCCGACGTGACCCCGAAGGGCGACAAGCCCGGCTTCACCGCCATCCTCGACAGTTCCACCATCGCCATCCCTGACCGTCCAGGCAACAACCGGCTGGACACGCTGGAAAACATCGTTCGTTACCCGTCGGTAGGGCTGCTCTTCCTCATTCCCGGCATGAACGAGACGCTGCGCGTCAACGGCGAAGCCCACATAACCATCGACGCCGGACTGCGCGCCCGCCTGGCCGTCGACGGCAAGGAGCCGCAGAGCGTCATCGTGGTGACGGTCAAGGCCGCTTACATGCACTGCGCCAAGGCCTTTATGCGCTCCGAGCTGTGGGAGCCGGAGACCTGGTATGACCGCGCGAGCCTGCCGACGCTCGGCCAGATCATCCGCGACCAGCTGGCGCTTACAGAGAGCGCCGGCGAGATCGACCGCGAACTGGACGACGATTACCGGCAGACCATGTGGTAGGCTCCCGGGCACGATTCGTCCGAACCGCCCCCGTCACCCTTGCTGAACCTCCTCGCCATATCCGGCAGCCTGCGCGCCGCCTCGACCAATTCGGCCCTTGTCGCGGCGCTTGCCGCCAACGTGCCCGCGGATTGCCGCGTCACCGTCTATGACGGGCTCGGCCGCTTGCCGATCTTCAACCCGGACGAAGAGGGCGAGCGCACGCCGTGTGAGGCAAGATACCTGATCGAGGCCGTCACCCGCGCCGATGGCGTCATCGTCTCCTGTCCCGAATACGCCCATGGCGTGCCGGGCGGCATGAAGAACGCGCTCGACTGGCTGGTGTCGCGCGACGCCGCCGTCGGCAAGCCGGCGTTGCTGGTGCACGCCTCGCCGCGCTCGCTCTTTGCCCGCGCCGCCCTTGCCGAGATCATGCGCACGATGTCCTTCGCGCTTTACGAAGAGACCGCGCTGGAGATCGCGCTGCTCGGCAAGAAGCCGCCGGAGGTGGAAGAAATCCTGGCTGAGCCGACCAGTCGGCAGGCGATGCGCGACGCGGTTCGGGCTTTCGCCGGCTTTATCCGCGGCCGCTGACGCCGATGCCGGTCAAAAGGTCTTGGCCCCATTCACCATCAGCCAGACCACATAGAGCGAGGTGGTGCCGCAGATGTAGAGGCGGTTGCGCTTGGCGCCGCCGAAGACGCAATTGGCGACGACTTCCGGCACTTTGACCTTGCCGATCAGCGTACCATCCGGATCGTAGCAATGGATGCCGTCGGCGGCGCTCGTCCAGATGCGCCCGCTTTCGTCCAGCCGGAAGCCGTCGAACAGGCCGGCCGTGCAGTCGGCGAAGACCTTGCCGCCCGAGACCTTCTTGCCGGCCTTGCCGACATTGAAGACGCGGATATGCGCGGGGTTCTTGGCGCCATGGGTGCGGCCCGTGTCGGCGACATAGAGCAGGCTTTCATCGAGCGAGAAGGCGAGCCCATTGGGCCTGACCATGTCGGTGATGACGGCGTCGATCTCGCCCGTGCCGGGGTCGACGCGGTAGACATTGCAGGCGCCGATTTCGCTCTCGGCGTGGTCGCCTTCATAATCGCTGTCGATGCCGTAGGCCGGATCGGTGAACCAGATCGAGCCGTCGGAACGGACGACGACGTCGTTTGGCGAGTTGAGCCGCTTGCCGCGCCATTTGTCGGCGATGGTGGTGACCGAACCGTCATGCTCGGTGCGGCTGACGCGGCGGCCCGAATGCTCGCAGGTGATCAGCCGGCCCTGCCGGTCGACGGTGTTGCCGTTGGAATTGCCGGACGGCTGGCGGAAGACGCTCACGCTGCCATCGGTCTCATCGTAGCGCAGCATGCGGTTGTTGGGGATGTCGGACCAGACGAGGTAGCGGCCGGCGGCGAACCAGGCCGGGCCTTCCGCCCACCGGCACCCGGTGAACAGCTTCTCAACCCGCTCATTGGCGTTGAACAGCCGCGAGAAACGCGGATCGAGAAGTTCATAGTCAGCGGCCGTCATGCTTTCCCTCCCGGCAATCAAAAGACGCGCGATCAAGCCAGCACAGAGCGGAGAAGGCAAGATCGCGGATGCCTCTCACGGCATGTTGACGCGTGTAGGGGCTAAGACGCCATTAACCGGCTATGCGCTGCTTGCAATGGTGCATTGCAACATCTTTCTTTTGCAATGCACCATTCCTATGTCATTCTCGCAATCGATCAGGGAGGAATAACTCAGAAGGAACCTCGTCATGATCTTCGACAACCTCGTCACCCGCGCTCGCACCAACCTCGCCAAGCGCCGCCACTACAATCGTCTCGTCGCAGAAATCGAGAACCTGTCGAGCCGCGATCTCGCCGATCTGCGTGCCGACCGCTCCGAGATGCTCTACCAGATCCACAAGCAGATTTACGGTTGAGTCCGAGGCCGGTCGAGCCGGCCTTTGCGCCGCGTCGCTTCGCTCCTTGCCTCGCACTGGAATGACGACGCAAGGGGCGCCTAACCGGAAACCGCCAGGGCCTTCTCGATCTGCGGCAACAGCAAATCCTTCGCCGATTCCGGCGTCAGCGGCCCGACATGCTTGTAGGCAATCTTGCCGTCCTTGCCGATGACGAAGGTCTCCGGCACGCCGTAGACGCCCCAGTCGATCGCCGCGCGCCCGGCCGGATCGACGCCGATCGCCTGGTAGGGATTGCCGAGATCGCCAAGGAAGCGACGGGCGTTTGCCGGCTCGTCCTTGTAGTTCAGCGCGGCAAGCGTGAACCGCTTGTCCTGCGACAACGCCAGAAGCACCGGATGCTCTTCCCGACACGGCGCGCACCAAGATGCGAAGACGTTGACCAGCGTCACTTTGCCGGCGAAGGATCTTGAGTCCAGCCCCGGCAGGTTCGAGCCTCCGAGCGGCGGCAGGTTCGTCTGCGGCGCCGGCAGGCCGATCAGAGCCGAGGGAATTTCAGACTCGTCGCGGCCGGACAAAAGCTGCGACAGGAACAGCCCCGCCAAGCCCAGGAATACCAGCAGCGGAAGCAGCACGAACAGGCGGCGACGGGGCGACGCCGGGGCTCCGGTTTCGGCGCTCACGGCTTCGCCGTCCCGGCCTTGTCGGAGCGCCGCCGCACGCCGGCCGCGTCGAGCGCCGCGAGCTCACGCTTGCGCGCCCGCCGGTCAAGCAGGATCCAGGCGATCAGCCCGACGAGCACGATCGCGCTGATGGCATAGGCTGCGGCGACATAGAGAGCATGAGCACTCATATCAGCCGCTCCATCTGGGCACCTTTCGCGCCTGCCATGCCAATCCGTTCGACCATGCCTTCCCTTAACTCTGCGTCACATGCCGCGCAATCAGGCGCGGTGCCGCAGTTGAGAAACGCCCCAGCGCCTCAATCCGTCCCGTGCCGCAACGCCAGCGCCGCGGCCAGCGGCCCCACCACGGCAAGAAACAGCGTCAGCGCGGCAAGAATGAGGAAGGGCTGCAGGAACGGCGCGGGATCGGCCACCGCGCCATAGCTCGCCGAGACGCCGAAGATCAGCACCGGAATGGTGAGCGGCAGCACCAGCACGGAGATCAAGAGCCCGCCGCGCGGCAGCGCCACAGCCACAGCCGCTCCGGCGGCGCCGATGAAGGTTATGGCCGGCGTGCCGACAAGAAGCGTAAATGCCGTCGCGCCGATACCGAGCGGCTCCATGTTCATGAACAGGCCGAGCAAAGGTGCCGCGATCACCAGCGGCAGCACGCTGCCCGCCCAATGCGCCAGACACTTGGTCAGCAC
>NZ_RZSN01000058.1:0-31191 GCF_003997315.1 Mesorhizobium sp. M1A.F.Ca.IN.020.04.1.1 | reverse complement strand
CCCCCTGCCATGACGGCGCGGCAATGCTTCGAGCGAAAGAACGGCGACCGCCTGCGCTCGCCTCCAGGACCTCAAGTCTATTTGAGGGCCACCGGAACGAGCTTGCCGTCGACCTTCCGCCACTCAAATACGACGAAGCCCGGCTGCTTGATATCCCCTTTGTCGTCATAGGAGATGGTGCCAAGCACGGTCGGGATGGCCGCTCCCGAATGGAGATAGTCGGACGCCGCCTTCGGGTCGTCGACCTTGGCCTTGGCGATCGCCTCGGCGAGGATCTGGGTGGCGGCATAGGCATAGAGCGTGACGGCTTCAGTGGGCACGTTCTTCGCCTTCAGGTCGGCGACCGCGTCTTTGGCTTCGGGAAAGCTCGCCGGATCGGGGAAGGACGTCATCAGCGTGCCGGCCGCGCCATCGCCGCCGATGGCGCCGAACTCGCTGTTGGATATGCCGTCGCCGCCCATCAGGACCGTCTTGACGCCCTGGTCGTGCATCTGGCGCACGATGAGGCCGGCCTCTGTGTGCTGGCCGCCATAATAGACAAGGTCGGCGCCCGACTCCTTGATCTTGGCGACAAGCGCGCTGTAGTCCTTCTCGCCCGGGTTGATCTCCTCGCGCAGCACCTCCTTGCCGCCGCCGGAATTGTAGGCCTTGGCCATCTCGTCGGCGAGGCCCTTGCCGGCCGTCGACTTGTCGTCGACGATCGCGACCTTCTTGCCGGCAAAACGCTCGAGCACGAATTTCGCGGCGATGATGCCCTGCTGGTCGTCGCGGCCGCAGGCCCGGAACGCGTCCCATAGGCCTCGCTCAGTCACCATCGGGTTGGTGGCCGTGGGCGTGACGAAGAGCACGCCGTTTTCTGCATAAATCTCCGAGGCCGGAATGGTGACACCGGAATTGTAGTGGCCGACGACATAGTGCACGCCGTCGGCGACGAACTTGTTGGCGACCGACACGCCCTGCTTGGGGTCGGAGACATCGTCGCCAACCGAGACGCTGAGCTTTTGACCGAGCACGCCGCCATTGGCGTTTATGCGCTGGATCGCCGTCTCGACGCCGACGCGGTACTGCTCGCCATAGGCGGCGTTCGGCCCCGACATCGGGCCGGCGACGCCCAGCACGATATCCGCCCTGGCGACGCCGGCGGCGGCGGCCATCAGGGCAGCAGTCATCAATCGCAGAATCATGCGCATGGTCATTCCCCTTTGTTGAAGAAGGCGGGCTTCTCGCCCGCGGCCCTTGCTTTTGACGAAGCGGGCTCCCTGCCCGCGGGTTCAGGCGCTCAGCTGACGAAATGCAGCTTCGTGAACCGGCGCCGGAATGCACTCACATCCGCCGCCACATCCTCCACGGCATCGTTGCCACGCAGTCCCCTGGCGATGAGGGCGGCAAGCTCGGGCATGTCCTTCTCCGTCATGCCCCAGCGCACGATCTCGGGCGTGCCGAAGCGCAGGCCGTTCATGTCGCCATCGACCGCCGTGACCGGCAGGCCGATGCCGCAGGTGAGGATGTTTGCACGCCTCAGCCGCTTCGCCGCCGCCTGGCCGCCGCCGAACTCCGCCGCTTCGATGGCGAACTGGTGCGAGGCGGTGTGCCCCTTGGCGGTCGAGAACACCGGCAGGCCGCGCTCAGCCAGCGCGCTTGCCAGCGCCTTGGCGGTGCCGGCCATGACGGCGGCATAGGCCCGGCCATGCGCCTTCCAGTCGAGCATGGTGATGGCCAGGGCGGCGGCCTTGGCGGCATCGAAATTGGCGGTCATGCCGGGAAAGGCGATGCGGTCGAGCTTTTCGGCGATCTCGGCGTCGTTGGTGACGATCAGGCCCGAAGGCGGGCCGCCGAGGCTCTTATAGGTGCTCATCGTCATCAGATGGGCGCCCTCCTCCAGCGGCTGCTGCCAGGCCTGTCCGGCGATCATGCCGCAGAGATGCGCGGCATCGAACAGCACCAGCGCACCGACCTCGTCGGCGATCGCCCTGATTTCCTGGATGGGATGCGGCAGCAGATTGAGGCTGCTGCCGATGGTGATCATCTTCGGCCTGATCTTAAGGGCAAGCGCGCGCAGCCTCTCGATATCGACCGTGTAGCCGCCGGCATCGACGGGCGCGGCATGAATCTCCAGCCCGTACAGGCCGGCGCAGCCCGCCATATGGTGCGTGACATGGCCGCCGATGGCCGGCGGCGGCGCGATGATGGCGTCACCCGGCCGCGCCGCGACCATGAAAGCATAGAGGTTGGCGATGGCGCCGGAAGGGACGCGGATTTCGGCGTATTTCGCGCCGAAGACTTGCGCCGCCAGCTCGGCGGCGATGACCTCGATGCGTTCGACGCCCTCCAGCCCCATCTCGTATTTGTCGCCGGGATAGCCGAGCGACGGACGCGAGCCGAGCCGGGCGGCAAGCGCGGCCTCCGCCTTCGGGTTCATCACATTGGTCGCCGGATTGAGGTTGATGCAGTCGGCCTCGTGGATTCGCCGGTTGAGCGCGATGCCGCCCTGTATCGCGGCGAGCACGGCGTCGTTCCCCTGCCCGCTTGTGGCCGTCGCCAGCGCCTGGATAAAATCCTCGCAGTGCGTGGGAACCCAGGGCCTGCGGGCAAGAGCGGTCATCGAAGCCTCCCTGTTGCCGGATGCGATGTCCGGCTCGTCAGGGCATGGTGGAGGCTTGGCCGGCCGAGCGCAAACGAGTAGTTCTAGCGGCTAGGCTTAGAAAATTTAGGGGTAGGAATTAGGGCAATGCGCCTGACTTAGGTGGTGCAATGCAGGAAGCGGATGGTCATTATAAGGAGAGTCTTTATAACGGTCGATCTGATCATGACCACCAAGGGGAGACGATGCGCTACATACGTCCGCAATCAATAGAAGAGGCCGCCGGCCTGTTGGCCAGCGCGGCCGGCCCGGCCGCGATCCTTGCCGGAGGCAGCGACCTTCTGGTGAGGATGAAGGGCGGCTTCATCGAGCCCGAGCTGATCGTCGACATCAAGGCGATCGCGGGCCTTATCGAAATCAAGGAAACGGCAGAAGGCTTCAGCATCGGCGCCGCGGTGCCCTGCGCGGTGCTCGGCGAGAACGCGGCGCTGAAGAAGGCCTGGCCGGGCGTCGTCGAGGCGGCCAAGCTGATCGGCTCGAAGCAGGTGCAGGGACGCTGCACAATCGTCGGCAATCTCTGCAACGCCTCGCCCGCCGCCGACAGCGTGCCGGCGTTGGTGGCTGCCGGCGCCGAGGCCGTGGTTGCCGGGCCGAACGGCAGGCGCACGATCCCCGTGGAAGCCGTGCCGACCGGACCGGGCCGTACCTCGCTGGCCAAGGGCGAGATCATCGAGGCGATCCTGCTCGACAAGCGCGCGCCAAATGCGGGCGACGCCTATCAGCGCTTCATTCCGCGCACCGAGATGGACATCGCCGTGGTCAGCGCCGGCGTGAACCTGACGCTCGGCGAGGCGGGCGCGATCAAGTCGGCCCGCGTGGCGCTGGGCGCCGCGGCGCCCACGGTGCTGCTGGTCGAGGAGGCGGCCGAGGTGCTCGTCGGCTCGAAGCTGGATGAGGCGACGCTGGAGCGGCTCGCCAAGATCTGCGCGGGCGCCTGCCGACCGATCGACGACAAGCGCGGCACCATCGAATTCAGACGGAAAGTTGCGGGTGTGCTGGCGAAGCGTGTCGCCACTACCGCCTATGAGCGTGCAGGAGGCAAATGATGGCCGGTGTAGCGGTTTCAACGACAATCAACGGCGACCACGTCGAATATCTTTGCCAGCCGGACGAGACGCTGCTCGACGTGCTGCGCGACCGGCTGGGACTGACCGGCGCCAAGGAAGGCTGCGGGACCGGCGACTGCGGCGCCTGCAGCGTCATCGTCGACAACCGGCTGGTGTGCTCCTGCCTGGTGCTCGGCGCCGAGGCCGAAGGCCGCCAGATCGAGACCATCGAAGGCATGGCGCATGGCGACCAGCTGCATCCGCTGCAGCAGAAATTCCTCGAGCACGCCGCCTTGCAATGCGGCATCTGCACGCCAGGTTTTTTGATTGCGGCGAAGGATCTGCTCGAGAAGAACCCCTCCCCGACCGAGGAGGAAATCCGCTTCGGGCTCGCCGGCAATCTCTGCCGCTGCACCGGCTATGACAAGATCGTGCGCGCCGTCCAGGACGCGGCAAACGTGATGAAGGGAGCCTGAGATGAATTTCGATCCGCGCTACTCGGGACGCAGCTTCTCATCCGTCGGCACGCGCCCGCTCCGCCCCGACGGCGTCGACAAGGTGACGGGACGCGCCCGATATGGCGCCGACTTCAACATGGCCGGGCAGCTGGTCGGCCGCGTGCTTCGCAGCCCGCACGCCCACGCGATCATCAAGAAGATCGACACCTCGAAGGCCGAAAAGCTCGCCGGCGTGAAAGCGGTGATCACGGCGAAAGACCTGCCGGACCTGACCGATGGCGATGCCGGCATGTTCGACACCCTCGACAATTGCATGGCGCGCAAGAAGGCGCTCTATGACGGCCATGCCGTGGCCGCGGTGGCGGCGATCGATGCCCGCACCGCCAGGCAGGCGCTGAAGCTGATCGAGGTCGACTATGAGGTGCTGCCGCATGTGACCGACGTCGACGAGGCGATGCAGCACCACGCCCCGCTCATCAACGATGCCATCTTCACCGAAGGGCTGGAGGAAAAGCCGGTCAAGCCGTCCAACGTCTCCAAGCGCACGCAATACGGCCATGGCGACGTCCACCAGGGTTTTGCCCAGGCCGATTTCGTCGTCGAGCGCTCCTTCAAGACCGAGCAGACGCATCAGGGCTATATCGAGCCGCATGCCTGCGTGGCGAGCGTCAATCCCGACGGCACGGCCGATCTCTGGGTCTGCACGCAAGGCCATTTCGTCTATCGCCAGCATTGCGCCCAGCTGCTCGGCCTCGAAGTCTCGAAGCTGCGCGTCACCTCTTCCGAGATCGGCGGCGGCTTCGGCGGCAAGACCCATGTCTGGGCCGAGCCGGTGGCGCTGGCCCTGTCGCGCAAGGCCGGCCGCCCGGTGAAGCTGGTGATGACCCGCGACGAGGTGTTCCGCGCCTCGGGGCCAACCAGCGCCACCTCGATCGACGTCAAGATCGGCGCGCGGAAGGACGGCACGATCACCGCCGCCGAAGCGACGCTGCGCTACACCTGCGGCCCCTATGCCGGCATGTGGGCGGAGATCGGCGCCATGACGGCCTTCGCCTGCTACAAGCTGGAGAACGTCAAGACCGTCGGCTACGAGGTGCTGGTCAACCGGCCCAAGACCGCGGCCTATCGCGCGCCTTCGGCGCCGATGGCGGCGTTCGCGGTGGAAAGCGCTGTCGACGAGCTCGCCAAGGAGATCGGTATCGACCCAGTCGAGTTCCGCATCAAGAATGCGGCGCAGGAAGGCACCCGCGCCTCCTACGGCCCGGTCTACGGCCCGATCGGCATCGGACCGACGCTCGAGGCGGTCAAGGAGCACCCGCATATGCGCGCGCCGCTGGCTCAGAACCAGGGCCGCGGCATGGCGTGCGGCTTCTGGTTCAACTTCGGCGGCCAGACCTGCACCGACTTGAACATCGGCATGGACGGCACGGTGTCGCTCGCCGTCGGCACGGTCGACGTCGGCGGTTCGCGCGCGTCGCTGTCGCTGGTGGCGGCGGAAGAGCTCGGCATCGACTACAGCCAGGTGAAGGCGATCGTCGCCGACACTTCCAGCCTCGGTTACAACGACATGACCGACGGCAGCCGCGGCACCTTCTCCTCCTCGATGGCGACCATCTCGGCCGCCCGCAACGCCATCAAGGTGCTGCGCGAGCGCGCCGCGCAGATGTGGGACATCTCGGTCGACGACGTTGCCTGGGAAAAAGGCCACGCGGTCGCCAAGGGCGAGAAGCACGGCAATCTCGGCAAGCTGTCGCTGAAGGAGATCGCCGCACAGTCCGGCAAGACCGGCGGGCCGATCGCCGGCCATAGCGAGCTCGTCGCCGACGGCGCCGGCGTCTCCTTCGCCACCCATATCTGCGACGTCGAGGTCGATCCCGAGACCGGCTCGACCAGGGTGATCCGCTACACGGTGGTGCAGGATGCAGGCAAGGCGGTGCACCCGACCTATGTCGAGGGCCAGTACCAAGGCGGTGCCGCGCAAGGCATCGGCTGGGCGCTCAACGAGGAGTATATCTACGGCAAGGACGGGCGGCTGCAGAACCCAGGCTTCCTCGACTACCGCATCCCGGTCTGCTCCGACCTGCCGATGATCGACACGCAGATCCTGGAAATCCCCAACCCCAACCACCCCTATGGGGTGCGCGGCGTCGGCGAGACCTCGATCGTGCCGCCGCTGGCGGCGATCGCCAACGCGGTGTCGAACGCGGTGGGCGTGCGCATGAGCCACATCCCGATGTCGCCGCCGCGGATTCTTGCAGCGCTCGAGGCCGAACGGGAAGGCTAGCATGCTGAAAAGCGCGAAGCGGTTTTCAGCTCACGTCACGGTCCAATGAGGATCAGGCGATAATGGTCCAAGTCACGCTCTGGGGCTCGCTCAGCGCCGCCGCCGGAGGCAAGGACAAGCTCGACATCGAGGCCAAGGACATCAGGGAGCTGTTCCGCAAGCTTGCGGAACAGCATCCCGCGTTCGAACCCCTGCTCGATCGCGGCATCGCCGTCGCGATCGACGGGACGATCTATCGCGACACGTGGTCGAAGGAACTGCCGCCGGGGGCGGAGATTTTCCTGCTGCCGCGGCTGACGGGTGGATAGGCGGAGCGGCCGACCGCCTTCGCCGGATTCGCGCTGAGCCTCACCCCTTTTTGACAGAGCCGGCAGTGACCTCATCCTTGTGCGCGGCAAAGGCTTCCAGGACCTCGGTCTTTGCGGCTTTCGGAACCTTGAAGCGGTCGAGCGTCCGCCCGAGTTCCGCTGCGACCTCGTCGAATTCGGCGGGAGAAATCTTCAGGTCCTTGTGGGCCTCCTCGAGGCCGAGCGGCGTCGCGCCCGGCTCGGTGGCCACGAACTTGAAGGGGCCGCCGGAAACATCGCACACCCACAGCGTACGCATGAACTTGAGGCCCGGCAGCCGTTCGAGGTTCTTGGTGTGCCATTTGCGCAGTTGCGGGTTCTTGGACTTCTTGCCGACGATGGGGTTTTTCACGACGGCGTCGCTGAAGTGATCGACCACGGCAGCGATGGCGAACACGCCCCCCAGCCGATCGTATAGACTCTTGTCCGGCGCGGTCTGCTTGGTCTGCGCCAGCGCATCGCCGGCGGGCAACATGGCGGTCGACGCGGCCGCCGCCGCCAGCACGGCGACGACGCTTCGTCTCGAAAGAGAGGTCGAAACAGCCGTTTTCATCTCTGGTACCTCCGTTGGGCCAGAGCCGGCCGCTCTGGCGGCTTCAATGTGTGATTGCGGGACATATGCACTTTGCCTCAAACGGCATCGTATGAGGAACTAACGAAACTGCGCCCGAAATATTCCTCCGACGTACCGGCATCCTGGCATCTATTCACGATGGCTAAAATTTTGCGTGACGGAGACGGATACATAAGCGGCGTCGCGCGTTAATGCGCCTATGGCTGACGGGCTCTTCCATGAATCGTGGCCTCGCGGACACGGCGAGATGGCGCGATTCATTCGCGAATATCCCTGGTCGGAAAGCCCGCTCGGGCCGATCGAGACATGGACGCTCAGCCTGAGGACGACGGTCGACCTGATGCTCGCCGCCGAAGCTCAGATCGTGCTTTTCTGCGGGCCGGAGTTTGTCGCGCTCTACAATGACGCCTACGCGCCGACCATCGGCGACAAGCATCCGCGCGCGCTCGGCCGCCCCGCCGAGGAAAACTGGTCCGAGCTCTGGACCGACCTCGAGCCGCTGCTGCGCGGAGTTCTCGAAACCGGCGAAACCTTCTCGGCCAGGGACCGGCCTTTCTATATCGAACGATCCGGCCTGGTCGGCGAGACGGTCTATTTCGACATCTCCTATTCCGCGGTGCGGGCGCAGGACGGCACGGTTGAAGCCGTGCTCTGCATCGTTTCGGAGACCACGGCCCGGGTGCTGGCGGCAGCAAAGGTGCGCGAAAGCGAGCAGCGGTTTCGCGCGCTGGTCAATGCCAGCTCCGACGTGGTTTACCGGATGAGCCCGGACTGGCAGGAAATGCATGAGCTGGACGGCCGCGGCTTCCTGTCGAGCGCCCAGGGGCCGGCGATCCGCTGGCGCGACGAATACCTGTTCCCGGAAGACCAGGCGAGCATCCAGGCGGCGATCGAGCGCGCCATCATGGAGCGCGGCGTGTTCGAGCTCGAGCACAGGGTGCGGCGCGCCGACGGGTCCGCCGGCTGGACCACCTCACGGGCAATCCCGATCGTCGATGACACCGGCAGCATCCTGGAATGGTTCGGCATGGCGGCCGACATCACCGAAAAACGGGCGAGCGAACAGCAGATCCAACTTTTGATGCGCGAGGTGAACCACCGCGTCAAAAACCAGTACGCCGTGATCCTTTCCATGATCCGCGAGACGAGCAAACGCGCGACCGACCCGCGCGCGTTCGAACACCAGATCCGCGAACGCATCATGGCGCTGTCGCGCTCGCACGACCTCTTGGTGCTCAACGACTGGCGCGGCGCAGGCATGGCCGACCTTGTGCGCGAACATCTGCGGCCGTTCGGACACGAAGAGCGAATCTCGCCTTGCGGGCCGGACGTGACGTTGCGGCTGAACGCGGTGCAGAACATCGGCATGGCGCTGCATGAGCTGGGCACCAACGCGACGAAATACGGCGCCCTGGCCGGCGACGCCGGAACCGTGCGGATGGACGGGCGGGTAGCACCGGCCCCCGAAGGCAGCGATTTCGAGCTGGTCTGGGAGGAACATTTTTCCGAACCTCCCGCGGCCGCCGATGCCAACCCGCATAAAGGCTTCGGCAGCGTCGTTCTCCAGCGCGTCGTCCCCACCAGCCTCTCCGGCAGCGCCTCCATGGAACGGCTGCCCGGCCTCGTTCGCTGGACGCTCTCGGCGCCGCTCGCCAACGTGGTCGTCGCCGGCGGGGCGGAGCTGGACGGCGATGAGCAGATCGCCGGGCTGACGTGAGGCCGGTTGCATCCTGGGAGACCGAACAGGGCGGCTCGCCGCCACGTCGGAAGCTCGCTGGCGCCGCCGAGCCCTCGCCGTAGCGCCGTACGCCGAATGGCTTGCGCTGCTCCCATTTTTGCTTTCCCCTTCCCCGCTTTTTTAGAACAGAAAAGCGCCAGCTTTTCTGTTCTGGACTCTGGATATTTGGACTCTGGATTCTGGCTTATGGATTATGGGGCTTATCCCAGGCCTTAACCCCTGGCTTATCCAAGCGCAGAATTCCGTCACACTTCCAAAGGCTTGGGCTACGGCTCCTCAGCATGCCTTGAAGCGCGTGCGCACGGGCCGGCGATCTCCTGTCGCTGTCTGCCAACAGTGAACGGGAACAAGAATGTCAAGCCGAGCACCGCTGACGGGGCGGCGATCGACCTTTGCCGTCATCGGCTTCCCGATGCCGAGGCATTCAAGGCGGCAGGCTGGCAGCCCGCCGGCGTCTGATGGCAGAGAGATGCGGCTGGCCTGCTGCAGCCAGCCGCCGCCGGCGGCTTATGAATTCTTTGCTGCGGATCCGATCTCCACATCGTCCAGCCCCTTGGCCTTGTAGACGACATAGGAGATCGCCCAGGCGGCGATGAAGATGCCCATAATGGCGAAGCCCAGATTGTTGAAATTGTCGTTGAGCGTGCCGACGCCGTTCCAGAAGCCGCCCGACAGACCGAACTTGTCACCGATCAGGCCGAGCGCCTCGATGCCGCCGATCAGTACTGCGACAAGGACCGACACCAGGGTGATCGTCATGTTGTAGTACAGTTTGCGGATCGGCTTGACGAAGGCCCACTCATAGGCGCCGAGCATCATCACACCATCGGTCGTGTCGACCAGTGACATACCGGCCGCGAAAAGCACCGGGAAGACCAGAATGGCCTCGAACGGCACGCCCTTGGCCGCTTGTGCCGCGGACACGCCGAACATGGCGACTTCGGTCGCGGTGTCGAAGCCAAGGCCGAAGAGGAAACCAAGTGGGAACATGTGCCAGCTGCGCGACACCAGCCGGAACATCGGGCGGAAGACGCGGGCCAGGAAGCCGCGATTGTTGAGCAGCAGGTCCAGATCCTCCTCGACAAACGCCCCACCGGCCCGCACCCGCCGATAGCTTCTGTAGATCGAGAAGAAGATGACGATGTTCATCGCCGCGATGGCGAGCAGGAAGAGTGCGGAAACGCCGGTACTGATGGTGCCGCCAATCTCCTGAAGGGTCTGGAAACGGCCGAGCAGGGACGTTGCCGCCGCGATAGCCGCAGCGACGATGACGACGATCGTCGAATGGCCGAGTGCGAAAAAGAAACCGACGGAGACCGGCCGTTTGCCGTTCTGCATCAGCTTGCGCGTGACATTGTCGATGGCCGCTATGTGGTCGGCATCGACGGCATGGCGCAAGCCGAGGCCATAAATGACGAGAGCGACGCCAAGCAATGTCGGCTTGTCGTGGAAGGCGACGAAAGCCCACAGCCACGCCCCGACGTTGAGAATGGCGAGCGCGCCGTAGATTGTAATCAGCCTGGCCTTCAGGTCGGGCGCGGTTTTGTTCAGCATTTTCGATAGTTGGATCAGCATGGTTCTGCCTTTGACGTTGCCTGTCATCGCAGGGAACTCGCCCCGCCGTCCGGCCAGGCGCGCACACCGGATCACCCCGTCCGATGTTCTGCTTTGACGTCCATGATGGCAGGTCTCCTGGCTCGCGGATTGCCGCCGCTTTCGCCTTCCCGGCCCATGCAGCCAGTGGCATCGTGAAAACGGCATGCCGCTTACAGTTGCGGGGGCAGCCACGGCTTTGGATTTCTCCGCACCGCGTTCCCTTTTGATCCCCGAAGGGAACCATCGGCGCGAATTCGCCACACCGCGGTTGGCCAGTCAATCAACAACTCCGACGGCCAGCCGCCTCTCACGCCATCGTGACGAGATCGCCGCGCCCCCCTCACACCCCCAGCGTCGGCTCGGTATTCACCTCCAGCGATTCCTCTGCCTCGTCCTCCTCGCCAAGCACGTCGCCCTTCACCGGCAGTGCCCGGCCGATCCAGATCGGGTCGATAAGGTGGTCGCGCTTGGGGTTGGTGGTGTTGGGATGGATGAGGATGCTCAGGCCGCCGTGGTTCAGCATCAGCCAGGGAACCAGCGTGGCAAAAATCTCGGTCGCGAAGGAGACCTGGTACATGGCTTGCTGGTGCGGGCCGACCGGCTCGTCGCGCCAGTTGCCCAGGCGCACGCGGAACCGTTCTGCGATGCGCTGGCGCAGCCATTCGGCATGCTGCCGCTCGGCTTCCCCGCCGTAGTAGATATGGGCGTGATAGCTGGCGATCTCGGCGATCGGCCTGACTTCGTTCATCGCGATGCTCCCCTTCGATGATTTTTTTGCGCCCGGCGGAACTCTAGCCGAAGCGCGGGCGCCTTGTCTGCAGCCGGCTGAGGTCCGCGCCTGCGGTCGGCAGGGTTATCGGATATGGCGCTCCCCCGCTCAGTCTCAGCTGCGCCGAGCCACCTCTCCCGTCCACCTTGTGGGGGCGAGGAATTGCCAAACCGCCGAGGTTGCAACCGGCAGGAAGGATGGCAACGGCCGTTGTGCCTTTGCCTCTAAATCACCGCGGTGACCGCGCCCTTCGCATTTAGGCGACAGCCGACTTTCGCCTGCCTCACTTCGATGCCGCCTCGCCCGTCATAGTCTATGCGCACCTCGATCGGCGCGTTGAGCCCGCTTCGGCGTTGACGCAAGGGGCCGGCGCTGACCGTGTAAACACGCACGGCGCCGAGGGGCTTGGCGGCCGCCGCGATCGCGGCGCGACAGGCGCGCACTACGGCGGCCGGCGTGCCGGGTATCGCCTTCGGAGGTGACAGCGGCGCGATGCGATAGCCTTTGGTGACCCGCCGGAGGTCGCCGCCGGCGGATCTGGAGGGCCTCAGCACTGGAGGCAGCACAATGGTCTGCGTCGCGCTTTTGGCCAAAGCAGGGGCTGTCGGCACCGCGGCCGGGTTCTGCGCAGAGGCAGCCGATCCGCTGACGGCGGAAGGATCGTCGCCCGCGGCGGCGGCGCCCACGCTTGTCGACACGCCTGTGCTGGTGCTGCCCAGATTGCCGCCGGCATTGACGCCGAGCGATCCGCCGCCGGTCGATGCGCCGACGTTTGCGCCGCCGACACCGTCGGCACTGGCGCCCACGCCCGCCGACACGCCTTGCGAACCGGCGCCCAATCCGGCGCCCACGCCGATGCCGCCGACCTTGCCGCCCACGCCGACGTCAAGCGCCGAGGCAGGCCCGATCGGGATGGCGATCGCCAGCGCGGCTGCTAGGTATTTTTTCATGGCCAGACCTTTGTTCCAAGGCCAACCTTGTGTGGCTCCTCATCGAGCGTTCCGCTCGACAGCGGTCTGCGAAGCCTTCGTCGCGCGAATGCGTGCCGAGCGATGGCGACTTCTCGCCCTGCCAGGCATCGGCCTCGGCGGTGACCGGCGCGGCTGGAGGCCGCTCGAAAGACGAATGATAGAAAAGCGGTCTCGGCAACGCCAAGCACTGAAAAAGGCTTAGGACTTCTCCTTTCAACTTAGCTGTCGACAGCAGGGCAAGTTTGAGCTCGCCTACGCGCTGCTAACGGGTAACTTTCAAATTAGTTTCAACTAAAAAGCAACAGAACAAGGACACCACCGTGCCAGTGCCGGTTGCTGATGCCGACGCCGGGCTCTCGTCGAAATGGCCGTCTCGGCTTCGCCGGGCCAATTCTCTCCCACTTCCTGGCGTGCGCGGGCCTGGAGGCTTGAGAGTCGCCCAGGGCGGCAAGGCGCCCGCGCTACCGGCTCGAAGCCGCAACGCTCGTCGCGCTGGCCGACAAGGATGCGGTGCTGGTCGGCCAGGCCGACCTGTTGCGATCGACGGTCGAGGGTGCGGCCGGCGATGCGATCCTGGCCAACAAGCGCGAGATCGAGACCGGCATCGCCGCCATGAGCGCCACATTGCGCGACAGGCAATCGTTCCTGCTGTGAGGGCCGGCTAGGCCTTGCCCCTGGAGCGCCTCACGCCTTTTGACTGGTGAGGCGCTCGAGCGCATCGACGATCAGGTCGCAGAATTTCGCATGGTCGAGCTTCATCGCCACGGTATGGCGGAAATCGACCTGCTCGCTCGCCGTGCCGCCGAAATGGCGCATGCCGCCCAGCTTCTCGAAATTGCAGACCGTCATGCCCTTGGTCCACCGTCCGGCAAGCTCGACGCGGATATCGGCCTTCTCGGTGGTGAAGACGCCTGCGTCGATCATCGCCGCCACGCAGCAGGCGTCATGGACGGCGGGATAGGCTATCTGCAGCAGGCCGCCATGCGTGGTCGCAATGAATTCCCAGATGTCGAGGATGAATTTGGCGAGCGGCCCGCCGACGGCGCGCACCCTGTCCTGCAGGTCGGGGGTGGCCAAGGCCTGGTGCGTGAGGTCAAGCCCCACCATGGTGACGTCCCAAGCGGCGCGGAACACCACGTCTGCGGCCTCCGGGTCGGCATAGACGTTGAACTCGGCCGCCGGCGTGATGTTGCCGCGCGTGAAACTTCCGCCCATCGCGACGACCCGCTTCACCCGCTCGACGATGCGCGGCTCCTTGCGCACGGCCAGAGCGATGTTGGTGTAGGGCCCGACCGGCACCAGCGTGACGGTTTTCGGCTCATGCGCCATGACCGTCTCGATGATGAAGTCGACGGCATGGCGCTTGTCGAGCTCGAACGAGGCGGGCGGCAGATCCGGGCCATCGAGCCCGGTCTCGCCGTGGATCTCGACGGCCAGCACCTGGTCGATGATCAGCGGGCCGGGCGAGCCTTTCGCCACCGGCACCTTTATGCCGTAGGCCGTGCATACGGAGAGCGCATTGCGCGTGGTGTTCTCGACATTGTGGTTGCCCGAAACCGTGGTGATGCCGAGAAGGTCGATGTTCGGGTTGCCGGCCGCAAGCAGGATGGCGATGGCATCGTCGTGCCCCGGATCGCAGTCGAGGATGATCTTTTCCATGGGGGTCGCCTCTCCCTGGCCTGCGGCGATTACAGACCGGGGCCTCTGGTGACGTCAAGGTTGCCATCCGGCCGAAGCGCGATCACCACAACGGACGCTCTTGCCGCCCTGCCCTTGATGCCGCCCTCAGCGCGCCGGCCCTCCTCTCGCCCCGCTCCCCCACAGCGCCCGCGCGAACACGTTGCGCTTGCCCCTGCGCGGCGCCAGCTCCACATCGCTGACCAGCTTCGCGCCGCCTTCGCGCCGCTCCAGCGTGATCTTGCGGCTGTGGAAAGCTTCCAGCTCGGCGCGGTGGGCGACGCTGATGACGGTGACCTTCGGCAATGCCTGGACCACCGTCTGCATCATCTTGTCCTGGCTCTTCTCGTCCAGCGCCGAGGTCGCCTCGTCCAGCACGACGATGTCTGGCTCGTGCAGCAGCAGGCGCGCGAAGGCGAGGCGCTGCTTTTCGCCGCCGGAGAGCGTCTGGTCCCACGGCGCCTCTTCCTCGATCCTGTCCCGCAGGTAGCCGAGGCCGACCTTGTCGAGGGCGGCGTCGATCTCGTCCACCGTCCAGTTGTCGGCGGCGGCCGGATAGGCGACCGCGCGCCGCAGCGTGCCGGTCGGGATGTAGGGGCGTTGCGGCAACATGAACAGCCGCTTGCCGGCATGGAAATTGACGCTGCCGCCGCCCCAGGGCCACAGGCCCGCGACGGCCCGCACCAGCGTCGACTTGCCGGTGCCGGATTCGCCGGCGACCAGCACCCGCTCGCCCGGGTTGATCTCGACCTTCGTCTCCTTGACCACGCCGGTGCCGTCGTTGAGGGTGACGGAGAGATCGTCCAGGCTGAGCATGGCGCCGTTTTGCGTCTCGCCGCGCCGGATGCGCCCAAAGGACTCGCTCTCTTCGGCGCGCTCCAGCCCGTCGAGCGACATCATCAGCGAAGCGACGCGGCGCGCCGAGGCGTTCCAATCGGCCAGGCGCGGATAATTGTCGACCAGCCAGCCGAACGCGCCTTGCACGATGGCAAAGGCGGAGGCCGCCTGCATGACCTGGCCGAGCGACATCGAGCCTTCGAGGAATTTCGGCGCGCAGAGCAGCACCGGCACCACCGGCGCGAACAGCATCGACCCTTGCGAGACAATCGCGGTGCGCATGTGCTGTCCGGTCAGCAGCGCCCATTGCCTCAGCACATGGCCGAAATTCCTGTCGATTCCGCTGCGCTCCTCCGCCTCTCCGCCGAGCAGCGCGATGCTCTCGCCGTTTTCGCGCACGCGTGTCAGCGTGTAGCGGAATTCGGCTTCCGCCTGGTTCTTGCGCTCCGAAAGCTGCACGAAATGGCGGCCGATGACCACCATCGAGGTCGAGGTGATGGCGGCGTAGATGACCGCGGTGACGACGAGGAAGCCGGGGATGGTGATGCTCTCGCGGCCGAGCGGCAAGGTGAGCGCGCCGCCGATGGTCCACAGCACGACGATAAAGGTCGAGGCCGCCAGAAAGGCGTTGAGGACGCCGGAGATGAAATCGACGGGGGACTCGGTGGCGATGCGCAGATCTTCGGTGAGACGGGCTTCGGGGTTCGAGTGGTCGCCGGCGACGAGGTTCAGCTGATAGTAGCGGCCGCTGGCCAGCCAGCGCGCGATGACAGATGTGGTGAGCCAGGAGCGCCAGCGGCGCTGGATCGTCATACGCAGGTAGACCTGAACGACGACGAGGCTGGCGCTTCCGGCAACCAGCGGCACGAAGACGGCGCTCAGCATATAGACGGTGTGGACATTGCGCTGCTCGATGGCGTCGAAGAAGGCGCGGTTCCAGACATTGATGCCATACTGGAAGCCGACATTGACGCAGATCAGCACCAGCAGCCCAATCGTAAACGGCCATGCGAGCTTGTCGCCATTCCGGCCCCAGTAGCCGCGCCCGCTGATCCAGAACCGCCTAAACAGGTACTTCCTGCGCGCCTGCTCGGCCTCCTCGGGCGTCAGCTTCGGACCGGGCTCGACGGATTCCGGCGGCGGCGGCGCCGGTTCGCCGACGGCCTCCGGCGTCGCTTCGGCCGGCTCCTCGTGCTCGGGCGATTGCTTCGGTTGCGACTTCTCTTCGCGGGGTCTTTCCGGATGCAAGCTTTCCGGCGGCGACTTTTCCGGCCGCGTCTTGCCCGGGGGTGCCTTCGCTGCGCCCGTCTTTGCGGGGCGCGACTTCCCGGCACCGCGCGGCTGGGCGCCGTCGGCCGATCTTGGCTTGAGCTTTGCTTCAGACATCAGCCGACAACGGCTCAAAAATCAGAAGGTTTCACGATCTCGGCGAGAGATGTTGCCTGCCCGCTCGGGCCTCGACCTCACCTCACCCGGCAAAACCCCGCCGCGCGGCGGCCATGCCTTCCCACATCAGCTTGATCCCGAGCGCGCCGACCACGGCGCCGGCGGCGCGGTCGATCCAGTGCTTGGTGCCGAGATAGGCCGCGCGCGGCCGGCTGGAGGAAAAGGCGAAGGCGACGACCGCGTACCAGACGAATTCGTTGAGGAAGAGCAGCGGCGGCAGGACCAAGAGCATCCAGAGCGGCGGCGAGGCCGGCAGCATGGCCGCGAACATCGAGGCGTAGAAGATCGCCGTCTTCGGATTGGCGAGCTGGACCAGAAGCGCGCGACGCAGCGCCCGCCAGAACGAGCCGGCGCGCGCCGAGGCATCGTTCGCGATCTCGATCGGCTGATTGGCGCCGCGCCAGATCTTGATGCCGATCCACAACAGATAGGCGCCGCCGGCAATGCGCAGGAAAATGTCCAGCCAAGCGATCTGGACGAGCAGCGCGGTCAGGCCCGCGACCGCGATGATGGCGAAGATGAAGCCGCCGATGCCCATGCCGATCGCCGCCGCCAGGCCATCCGTACGCTCGCCGGCCACCGCGATGCGCGAGACGACGACGAAGCTCGGCCCCGGGCTCATCGCCCCCAGCAGGAAAACGCCAAGGATGGAAAGGATGGTTGCAATCTCGGACAAGGCTTCCTCCGCAGGTCGGCTGCAATTCCCTGCGCAGTACAATGCACGCGCCGCACGCCTTGTCACCATCCTGGCGGGCGATCGGCGAGCGCGAGCATGCCGAGACGGCGTCTGGTCAGGCTGGAGCCGCGCCCTATGTCTTCCGCGGCCCGTCCAGCCATCGGGCAAAACACCGCCTTTGCGGAACAGGCGGCAACTGCTTGGGTTGGCAGCCGTGTTCAGCAGTCGTACGGTATATGGCGGAAGTGCCTCTGCACACGGGGAGACTTCAGATGAAAGCTGCCGCAGAACGCGACCCTCGCAGGCGCGAGCTTTTGAAGGATCACGGCCCAGCCGGACTGGCCGCGAAGTCTGTTTCCGGCCGTGCCGCGGCCCAGCGGCGCCGACGACGCGCCGCCCACAGTCAAGACGTCCCGCCGATCCGTTCGCGCCAAGCATGATCCGTTCCAGTGCTTTCCTTCCCTAGACCGAGGCGAGGCCGCTCGCCGCTCTGGATAGGCCTGATCGCAACGCTCTCCGGCTGCGCGGGCGGGGTGCTCGACCCGCAGGGCCCGATCGGCGCGGGCAACCGCACGATCCTGCTCAACTCGCTGGCGGTCATGCTGGTCATCGTCATTCCGACGCTGGTGGCGCTGCTTTTGTTTGCCTGGATGTTCCGCGCCTCCAACCGCAACGCGCGCTACGAGCCGGAATTCACCTATTCGGGCCGCATCGAGCTGATCGTCTGGTCGATCCCGACGCTCACCATCCTCTTCCTCGGCGGGCTGATCTATTACGGATCCTACCATCTCGACCCGCGCCGGCCGATCGCCTCCAGCCAGCCGCCGCTCGACATCCAGGTGGTGGCGCTCGACTGGAAATGGCTGTTCCTCTACCCCGACCAGGGCGTCGGAACGGTCAACCAGCTGGTCATCCCGGCCGGCGTTCCCGTTCGTTTCAAGCTGACCTCGGCCAGCGTGATGAACACCTTCTTTGTGCCGCAGCTCGGCAGCATGATCTATGTCATGAACGGCATGCAGACCGAGCTCAACCTGCAGGCCGACCGCAAGGGCGACTATCTCGGCCTGTCGGCGCATTTCAGCGGCGATGGCTTCTCCGACATGAATTTCCGCGTGCGCGCGGTCCCGCCCGACGAGTTTGCGCGCTGGGCCTCTTCGCTGCATGGCGCCGGCGGCGTGCTCAACGCCCGCGCCTATGGCGAGCTTGCCAGGCAGAGCATCAACGTGCCGCCGGCCTCGTTCGGCGTCGTGCAGGACGGCCTGTTCGACGCGATCGTGCGCCAGACGCTGCCGCCCGGTCCGGGTCCCGCCGAAACCGCCGCCGGCGAACCGCAGGTAAGCCCCAAGGCACAGCCCAAGGCCGGGACGCCGGCGCCTGCCCAACAGCCGCAGCCGAAAGCGGGAGGATGACGATGCTCGGCAAGCTCGACTGGTCTGCCATTCCCCTCGATGAGCCCATCCCGCTGGGCGCCGCGCTCGTCGTCTTCCTGGCGGCCGCCGCGGTGCTGATCTGGGTCACGGTGAAAGGATACTGGCCCTATCTCTGGGACGAATGGATAACTTCGGTCGACCACAAGCGCATCGGCGTCATGTATATCGTCCTGGCGGCGCTGATGCTGCTGCGCGGCTTCGTCGATGCGGTGATGATGCGCACGCAGCAGGTGCTCGCCATCCACGGGCCAGGCTACCTGCCGCCCGAGCATTACGACCAGGTCTTTTCGGCCCACGGCACGATCATGATCTTCTTCGCCGCGATGCCCTTCGTCATCGGGCTGATGAACTTCGTCGTGCCGCTGCAGCTCGGCATCCGCGACGTCGCCTTTCCGACGCTGAATTCGGTGAGTTTCTGGCTGACGGCGACCGGCGCGCTCCTGGTCAACATCTCGCTCGTCGTCGGCGAGTTCGCCCGCACCGGCTGGCTGCCCTATGCGCCGCTGTCGGAGACGACCTACTCGCCGGGCGTCGGCGTCGACTATTATCTCTGGTCGATCCAGATCTCCGGCGTCGGCACGCTGCTCACCGGCGTCAACCTGGCGACCACCATTCTCAAGATGCGCGCGCCGGGCATGGGCTATCTGCGCATGCCGATGTTCTGCTGGACATCGCTCGCCTCCAACCTGCTGATCGTCGCGGCCTTCCCGATCCTCACCGCCACGCTCGCCATGCTGACGCTCGACCGCTACCTCGGCTTCCATTTCTTCACCAACGAAGCCGGCGGCAACCAGATGATGTTCATGAACCTGATCTGGGCGTGGGGCCATCCGGAGGTCTACATCCTGGTGCTGCCCGCCTTCGGCATCTATTCCGAGATCTTCTCGACCTTCTCATCGAAGCCGCTGTTCGGCTACCGGTCGATGGTCGCGGCGACGCTGTTCATCTGCATCGTCTCCTTCATGGTCTGGCTGCACCACTTCTTCACCATGGGCGCCGGGGCCGACGTCAATGCCGCCTTCGGCATAGCCACCTCGGTCATCGCCGTCGGCACCGGGGTCAAGATCTACAACTGGCTCTTCACCATGTATGGCGGGCGCGTGCGCTTCGACACGCCGATGCTGTGGGCGCTGGGCTTCGTCACCACCTTCATCATCGGCGGCATGACCGGCGTGCTGCTCGCCGTTCCGCCGGCCGACTTCATGCTGCACAATTCGCTCTTCCTGGTGGCGCATTTCCACAATGTGATCATCTCTGGCGTGCTGTTCGCCGCCTTCGCCGGCTTCACCTACTGGTTCCCGAAAGCCTTCGGCTTCCGGCTGCATGAGGGCTGGGGCAAGGCCGCGTTCTGGTTCACCCTTGCCGGCTACGTGCTGGTCTTCGTGCCGCTCTATATCGTCGGCCTGCTCGGCATGACGCGCCGCCTCCAGCATATCGACATGGACCTGTGGACGCCGTGGCTGGTCGTGGCGGCCTTCGGCATAGCGGTGATGATCGTCGGCGCCGCCTGCCAGGTCGCGCAGCTCGTCGTCTCGATCAGGCATCGCGACGAATTGCGCGACGAAACGGGCGACCCTTGGGACGGCCGCTCGCTGGAATGGTCGACATCCTCCCCGCCGCCCTTCTTCAACTACGCGCGGCTGCCGCATGTCGAGAACGAGGAACCCTACTGGACCATCAAGCAGCGGGCGATGGAGGAGCAAAGGCCCGGCGAGGACGAAAGCTATGAGCCGATCGAAATGCCGCGCAACAGCCCGACCGGCTTCGTCACCGCCTTCTTCAGCACGCTGATCGGCTTCGCCCTGATCTGGCACATCTGGTGGCTGGCGATCTTAGGCTTCATCGGCGCCTATATCACTTTCGTCGTCTTCGCCTGGCGAGAGCACGGCGACTACGAAGTCTCCGCGGAGGAAGTCGAGCGCATAGACCGCGACGGCAGGGCCGCACAGCTTGCCTGGCTGCGCAGACGGGAGCGCGTGGCATGAGCGACATCACGGCCGGCAGCGCGGCGCGCGATCCCTACCGGGTTGGACGGTCCGGCGGGCATGGCCATGGGGGACACGGTCATGGGGGTCACGGCCATGCGGGACACGGCCATGGCCTGCTCTCGGCGACCGGCCACGGCCAGGGCGGCCCGGCCTCGAAGTTCGTCACCGTGGCCTACGGCTTCTGGATCTTCCTCCTGTCCGACATCATCATGTTCTCGGCTTTCTTCGCGGCTTATGCGGTCCTGTCGACGGCGACCGCCGGCGGGCCATCCGGTAAGGAGCTGTTCGAGCTGCCGCGCGTTGCGGCGCAAACGGGGCTGCTGCTCACATCGAGCTTCACCGGCGGGCTGGCGACGCTCGCGACGCAGCGCCGGTCGATGGCCGCCACGCAGTTCTGGCTTCTGGTCACCGGCCTGCTCGGTGCCGCCTTCCTGTTCCTCGAGGTGCAGGAATTCGCGGTGATGGCGAGCGAGCAGGCAGGCCCTTCGCGCAGCGCCTTCCTGTCAGCCTTCTTCGCCCTTGTCGGCTGCCACGGCACCCATGTCGGGCTCGGCCTGCTCTGGCTCGGGACCATGATGGCGCAGCTCTGGGTGAAGGGCTTCCGGCCGGAAATACTGCGCCGGCTCCACTGCTTCGGCCTGTTCTGGCACGCGCTCGACATTATCTGGGTCGCCATCTTCACCCTGGTCTATCTCTTGGGAGCGTCGCCATGAGCGACATCGACAGCCGGACCGACGAGGAACTCGACCGCCGCGATTCGGCGCCGGGCGAGGAGCGCATCACCGAGCACGAGTTGGCGGGAGGGCTGTCGGGGTACCTGCTCGGCTTCGGCCTCGCGATCCTGCTGACCATCGCCTCTTTCCTCGCCGCGCAGACCGGCTTGATCTACCAGCCGGCGGTGATCTCGGCCCTGGTGGTGCTGGCGATCGCGCAGATGGGCGTGCATCTGGTCTTCTTCCTGCACCTGACCACCGGGCCCGACAACACCAACAACGTGCTCGCGCTCGCCTTCGGCGTGCTGATCGTCGCGCTGGTCGTGATCGGCTCGGTCTGGATCATGGCCCATCTCAACCTGAACATGCCTCCGATGAGCGCCCATCAGGCCAGGATGATGCCATAAGGCGGCTCAACCCGCCGGCAGAGGCGTTCTCCCGCGTGGGTCGCCACCGTCACAGCCGGCCCGATCGACGTCATGACCCCATGCCAAAAGCATGGGGTCACATCGATGTCAGAGGTTTGATAGGCTTCCGCCGATCAGTGAATGGCGATGCGTCGCGTCACCTGACCGTTGCTTTCCCAGTAAGTGTGCTTCTTGGCGATGACGGGATCGTCCATTGCGGGTTGGACCTGCCCTCCGGTACTAACGGCGCGCGAGGTGACTGTGTGCTCCCCGGCGGAGGGCTTGGGCCAGTCGACGGACCATATCTTCCAAGCGAAGTCCGCCTTTTCGGTTTCATCGATGGTCGCCGGCATCCATGGGCCGTCATCGATCTTCACCTCGACCCGCTCGATCGGCGCTCCCCAGGCCGCCCCGACGATCCGGTAATCATTGCCGATATGAGTGACCCGGGCCGGCGCAGACTTCAGGCGCGCCCTCCCGACAGAGGTTTCCATCCATACCGTCTCTCCGTTGTGCTCCTCCTCGCGCAGCGTGACATAATCGCGTCCCATGAACTGGTTCACGAAGCGTTGGTCCCTCACTTCGATACGCTTGAGCCATTTCACGTTCGCGATCCCGTACCAGCCCGGCGCAATCAGCCGCAGCGGGAACCCGTTATCGGCAGGCAAGGCAGTGCCGTTCATCTCGTAGCAGAGGATGTTTTTGGGGTCCAAGGCGTCGGCGAGCGACATGCTGCGCGCAAAGTTCTGCGCAAACTTGACGTCGTCGGCTCGCTTGATTTCACCTTTATCGGTGCCCCAGAAGACAACCTCGATGCCACTGTCGAGGACGCCGACCTCCATAAGGATCGTGGCGAGCGGCGTGCCCGCCCAGCGAGCATTGCCAATCCCGCCATTGAAGAACGGGAGGCCAGTATTGCCCGAACATTCGACCGTGAACGTGACTTCCTGGCGCGTTCGAGCCTTGATGTCGGCGAGCGTCAGGTCTGTCGGCTTTTTGACGGAGCCGCCAATTTCGAGCTTCCACGTGCTTTCGTCGATGACCGGCCGGTCGAAATGCGCGATTGAGAAGAACTTGTCGTTGGGCGTCACCCAGGAATCGAGATCCTCCCACACCAACTGATTTTTGATGACTTGCGGAACCGGGTTTGGCGGCAACTGATCGAGCCATTTGATGACTTCCTCGCCGGCCCGGGTTGGAAAAGCATAGGCAATCCGCGATTGAAAGGACGCCAGCGCCACGAGGGTTGCCCCTCCTCGAACCATGAATTCACGTCTGGGAAGGTAATGCATGATCACTTCTCCTCCAGTGAAAAGCTCAGTTCTCCTTCAGTGAGTAAATGCGAATAGCGACCGCGATCGCGCAAAGCAGAAGCCGGACGCGGCGGGCAATGATGAGAGCGCGTGGAACACCCCCCGAGTTGGAAGTGCGCCCTAGTTGAAGCGACGTCTCCCGCTCTCAATGCGCCGGCGTGTCAGGTCCGAGCCGGCGGTCTTCAAATATACGCCCTATCTGTCGTCGTGGCGAGGCCAAGGGCTGGCATCTTCGCGTCAGGACTCGATACCTGCATCGTGCTCCAAGCTTGAATGCCGCCGACGATTGATGCGTTGCATCTCGTGAGCGGCATGGACCTGGTCAGCACCGATGTCAGACTTTGGCAGGATCGGCAACCGTGACGTCCCACCAGGTCTTGACGAAGATCGGCGGGCCTGTTTGAGACTCGCGGTCAAATGGGGACACTTGCTTCACGGGGAGATGAACAGGCGGTGGGCAGGCTGTGAGGCGCGTTTTTCGATTGCTTGCCGCGGCGGTCCTGGCGGCCGGCGTGGCCGGGTGCACCAGCATTTCCTACTACGCGCAGTCGCTGGAGGGCCATGTTGAGATCATGGCGGCGCGCAAGAATGTCGGCAAGCTGATCCGCGACCCCGCAACGCCGGAGGCATTGCGCGTCAAGCTGACGTCGGCGAGCGCCATACGCCGCTTTGCCACGGATGAACTGGCGCTGCCCGAAAACAGCAGCTACCGCAGCTATGTCGACATCGGCCGGGACGCTGTGACCTTGGCGGTTTTTGCCGCGCCGCAATTCTCGCTCACGCCCGTAACATGGTGCTTTCCGGTCTTCGGCTGCGTTCCGTACCGGGGTTACTTTTCCCGGAAATCGGCGGCAGAGAGCGCTGCCGAACTGCAGCGGCAGGGGCTGGACGTCTACGTCTCGGGCGTCACCGCATATTCCACGCTCGGATGGTTCAGCGATCCGCTGCTCAGCACCATGCTGCGCCAGGACGACACCTATCTCGCAAGCCTGATCTTCCATGAGCTGGCGCATCAGAAAATCTATGTGAACGGCGACTCCGCGTTCAACGAGGCTTTCGCGGTCTCGGTCGAAACCACCGGCGTCAGGAAATGGCTCCGCGCCACCGGCAATCGCGCGGGATTGCGCCGCTACGAAGCCAATCGCAAGCGCAGCGCCGATTTTCTCGGACTGATAGCGAAAACCCGGGACGAGTTGCGGCAAGTCTATGGAAGTCCGCGTGGCCCACAGCAGATGGCCGCCGCCAAAGCAGCCACGATCGATAGGCTGCGGATGCGCTACCGGCGCATGCGCGATACGCGCTGGGCCGGATACCGGGGCTATGACGCCTGGTTCGATAGCCCGATCAACAACGCAAAGCTCGCCGCGACTGCCGTCTATGGCGAACAGGTTCCGGCGATTCTTCGCCTGTTCGACTTGTGCTCCGGCGACTATCCAAGGTTCTACGCCGCCGTTCGAAGGATCGGGAATTTGCCCGGACCTTCGCGCGCCCAGACGCTGAAGACCGTGGCGGCGTGCGATTGACCTGAACAGGCAAGGGTCGGCCGCGTACCCGACATGAGCGAAGCCAACTCGGCAGCCAATCACATCGGGCGCGCCATATGCGATTGCCCTTAGGCAGCCGCGCGGTGCCGCGACGCCCCAAAAAGGCCTCTTGCGGAGCCTCGTCGCAACAGCAGCGCCCGGTCGGCGCGCGGCCCCTAGCTCGAAAACGTCACGGTCACGCCGCGCTGGCGGAAATAGGCCTGCATCAGCTTGCGGCCCGCGCGGTTGTTGTGCGCCAGCTTGGCCGGCTCGAACACCGCCTGTTTCAGCCCTTCCCGCGCCATCGCCGCCTTGAGCGTCGCGATATGCGCATCGATGTCGGCGTTGTCCGCGCGGATCGAGGCATAGATGCTTTCGGTCGCTTCGGCCACGGTCGGTTCGCTCACTTTATGTCGTCCTTCGGTTGGTTGCGCGGCGGCTTAACCGGGCCTGAAAACAAAAACAAGGCTCCATGGGGCGCCTTTACGTTGGGTGCGATCGCGTCGGCGTAGGCGATTAAGCCGGAAAAACATTGTCGCACTCACAGCAGAACCTTGCCCTATTCTCCCCGCCAGCTGCTTGGCGTCCAACGGCTACGAAGTGAGCGCCAGCCACGCCGTGCCGAAGACCAGCGTCAACAGCGTCAGCGGCAAACCGACCTTGAAGAAAGCTGCGAAAGACAGCTCCTTGCCCGCCGCTCTTGCCTGCTCAGCCACGATGAGGTTGGCGACCGAGCCGAGCAGCGTGAAATTGCCGGCGAGCGTCGAGCTCATCGCCACGACCAGCCACGCGCGGTGGGGGTTTTCGAGGCCCGGGATGAACGGCCTCAACGCCAGCACCGCCGGCACATTGCTCATGACGTTGGAAAGGACCGCGGTGAAGCCGGAGAGCCGCCAAACATCGTCGAGACCCATATTCTTCGCCGCGGCGATCATGTCGGGGGTGAGCAGCGTGCGCTCCGCGCCCGCCACGACCACGAACAGTCCGGCGAACATGAAGAGCAGCGGGCCGTCGATCTCGCGGTAGATGCGGTGCGGCTTGATCGCGCGGGTGACGAGCAGGAAAGCGCCGGCAATGAGCGCCGCCTTGGCGACGGGCACGCCAGCGAAGAAGGCGAACGCCAGCACCACGCAGACGATCGTCGCCTTCAGCACCTGTCCCGGCAGCATGCGGCCGCGATAGACCTCGGGGGTGAGCTCGGCGGGGCGAGAGAATTCGCCGCGGTAGACGATGCGGACAATGACGATGACGGCGACAAGGCCGAACAGCGCCACCGGCGCGAGCGCCGCCGTGAAGGCCGGATAGGAAATGCCCGAGAGCGCGCCGATGACCATGTTCTGCGGGTTGCCGGTGATGGTGGCGACGCTGCCGCAGTTGGAGGCCGTGCAGGTGGCGATCAGGTAGGGAACCGGGTTGCGCCGGATGACGCGGGTGACGTGGACGACGATCGGCGCCATCACCAGGCAGATCGCGTCATTGACCAGAAAGGCCGAAAGCACTCCGGTCAGAAGCGTCACCATGACGAGCAGCATGAAGGGCGCGTGCGCATGCTCAATAGCGAAGCCGCCGAGCGCCCGGAACGCGCCCGACACTTTCAGATGCGCGACCACGATCATCATGCCGAGCAAAAGCGTGATCGTGTCGAAATTGATGGCGCGGTAGGCATCCTCCATGCCGATCGCGCCGATCGCGATCATGGCGGCGCCACCGAGCAGCGCGATGCCGGCGCGATCCAGCCTGAAGCCCGGAATACGGCCGACGGCAACGCCGGCATAAGTGGCTACCAGGATGAAAAGCGCTCCCGCACCGGTCCATGTCATTGCAGGAAATCCCGTTGCCTGCCCGCGCCCGACGGAATCTGCTCGGGCGCCCTTTGCCGGACGAGCTTTAGCAACGGCAGCGCAAAGGGAAAGGGTCGAGGGATGAAACTTTCGTCATCCGGCCGGGGCTTTTATATCTCGGATGGCTAATGTAATGTCTTGAGAAAAACAGGACCGACAATCCAGTCGTTGGGGACTAAATGGATGAACGCGGTCGTTGAAGCGGAGCATCGCGTCTCGCCAAACGAGAATCTGATGCCCTCGGCGGAATGCCGGCGCTGCCATGGCGCCAGGAAAATTTTCATTTGCGACCGCTGGGTCGCCTCCAACGGCCATTGCTGCCCGGAAGGAACGCACCGGCTGAGCTGTCCGGGACACAGTGTGATCTGCCTGGAATGCGGCGGATCGGGAGGCCAGAATGCCTGACCGGGTTCTTACCGACGTCGCGCTGACGGTCGCTTCGTCGTCCGTCCGACCGCGACAAGGCCGGTTGCGCAGACATCCTCATCGGCGTCGTTTTGCTGTTCAAAAGCCTTGCGGTGTTCCGGCGGCGAGCCATATTCGTACCGCAAAAGCGATCACTGAAAGCTGGCGCCTCCATGAAAAACCTGACGACCGCCCTTGTAGCCGGCACGATATTATGGACTGCGGGCGCCGCCGATGCGCGGCCCGACACACGCGCCATGACTTGTGGCGAGACGCAGGCGCTGATCCAGCGCCGGCATGCCGCGGTGCTGACCACCGGGCCCAACACTTATGATCGTTTCGTGCGCCAATTCGGCAATGAGTGCGACTGGCCGGAAGTCCCGATGTCGGTCGCGGTTCCGACCCGTGACGGTCCATGCCGCGTCTACCGCTGCGAGGAACCGGTCTTCGACTTTCCCGGTTGAGCGACGTTCCGACCGCGCTGTGGAACAGTTGAGGCAGCATGCGAATTGTACCGGATGGTGACACCAATGTCCCGGCTGCAGGAGGAACGGCCATGTTCGACGATGTCATGCGTAGCGGCAGCTGCCTGTGCGGCGGTGTCCAGTTCCGGGTGACCGGCGAGCCGCTGAGGGTGGGACTTTGCCATTGCAAGGACTGCCGCAAGACCAGCGGATCGGCGTATCAGGCCTTTGCCATATGGCCGCGCCAGGCATTCGAAAGCGCGGGTATCACCAGCACTTATGGCGGGCGAAGCTTCTGTCCAACCTGCGGCAGCCGCTTGCCGTCGGTTCGCGAGGACGAGGCCGAGGTGATGATCGGCAGCCTGGATGTCGTACCGACCGAAGGGCTTGAGCCCAGCTACGAATTGTGGATCGGTCGGCGCGAGCAGTGGTTGCATCCTCTGCCCGAGGCGAGCCAATTCGAGCATGACAGGACCGTCGCTGAGTCGGCGGCCGATGATGCCGAGCCGGAGACCGTGCGCGAGCCGTATCGCAAATCAGCCTAAATGCTGAATGGCAGTAAGGCTTAAGTCGCAGAGCAAGGACGCATCGGTCCAGCGAGCCGGCGCCTATGCCCGTAAACGACCGGACGCTGACCGCGAGGGCCTTGTCTTCTTCTGGAAGTCGGGCATTTTCAACCAACGGTCGGTTTGCCGGCGCGGCAGCGGCCGCTAGCATCCCCGGCGCGGCGAAAACCTTTTGGAGGCCGCTTCGGCCGGCGCGGCTCAGGCAACACCAGCATTGCCGCGCCGGCCTTACAAGATGGATAGTATGTCCAGCCCAGGCGTTGCGTCCGGGAGAATACAACTTTTGATGTTGTTTCAAGTTCGAAAGCTTCCTTCTCGCGTGAAGCACCGGCTTCATTTGCGACACGGAAATGAAAATTGTTTCGGCCAGAGAAACTTTTTCACCGTCCGTATTTCCTGGATGATGCCAACTATGCGGCGAAGCTATGCAAGCAAGGGGCAGGCCCAATCATTTTCCTGCCTTGTACAAAAACTTACCTTTGTTTCTTTTTGATTTTAAGACATAGTACTGCGAATCCTGAAACCGAACGGGGCGGTTTTCATGACACTGGCGCCTCAAGGCAGCCGCAACCTGCATCTGCGGTATCCACCGATCGACGGGTTTTGGACCTGGGACATCAAGCGCGACCGCGTCTATGGGGACGCGAATCTGTCCGCTTATTTCGACCTGACGCTCGAGGAGTTCTCGCACGGCGCGCCGCTGGAGCGGTGCATGCAAAGCATCGAGCGGGACGATCAGCCGCGGGTTCGGCTGGCGATCCGAAAGGCGATCGAGCGCAGGTCAGGTTTCCGCGAGGTCTACAAGGTCCGCTCGGAAAAGATGGGGCTGCGCAAGATCCTTGCCGTCGGCCAGTGCTATGTCGATGACATCGGCGAGGCAGCGCTCTATCCGGGCTGGTTCATCGACCTGACGCAGGATGCCGCAGGCGAGGATCACTCGCTGCGCGAAATCCACGACCATGTCGAGCAGGCCAGGGAAATCGCGCAGTCGATCGGGGACGACATGCTTTCCTACCTGCTGGACAACATCCAGGAAGAGATCCTGCAAAGGCTTGGCGAGAGATCGAGGAGGCGCAAATCGTCCTGAGGCGATCTTTGTTAGTTTCTCGGCCGGGTTCCGGGCTAGCTTCTGGGCGGAAGCCTGCCGCGCCTGCCGATCTCGGCCGTCACCATGCGCGCGAAATGCGAGTGGGGCGAGCGGCGCTCGATAAGCTTGGCTCGCTCGAGGGCAGCGTCGCCGTAGAATTCGATCAGCACGTTGGCGGCCTTGGCGGCATCGGCCTGCAGCCTGCCGAGATCGGCCTGTCCGCTCCCGCTCGCGGGCTCGCTCCTGGCAATCACGTCAAGCATGGCTTGCAGCTTGTCGGGAGTGCTGCCCTCGTCTTCATGCATAGTCGCCATCCGATTGGGGGCGTAAAATATCGACATTTTCGCGCGATGTGCAACAGCTTCATTGATCGAGCGCAGGTGCAACCGGGCGCAGCCTGGCCGCGAGCGAGCCGACAACATTCGTACAAGTATAGTCAGCCAAACTTCCACGCAGACATTGGGGGCACCGATGGACCAGCCGAGCAAAATGGAAAACCTGCAGTTTGCGCAGGGGATCTTGCGCGAGCTTCGCCAGAAGGCTGAGGCCGACGGCGAAAAGCTTCTGACCTATCTCATCGACATGGCTTACCTTGAAGCCAGCGACCGCATCCGAGCCCATTGGATCGGCCATGAAAACGAGAACCGCCGGGCCAAGGGCTAAGGCCACTGTTCCAGCCGGAGCATGCCGGCGAGGTGCGGGCTTGCGCCCGGAACGCAAGAAAGCCCGCCATGCCTTTCGGCACGGCGGGCGGGATCCTGATTGAAGGGCTGCGCAGCCCTATTTTTATGATGCGGCGGCCTTTTCGCGGACGGGAAGCTTCCAGCCCGGCCGGACGAAATGGCAGGTGTAGCCGTTGGGATAGCGCTCCAGATAATCCTGATGTTCCGGCTCGGCCTGCCAGAAGGCACCGGCCGGAGCGAGCTCGGTGACGACCTTGCCCGGCCAGAGACCCGAGGCGTCGACATCGGCGATGGTGTCTTCGGCCACCCGCTTCTGCTCGTCGCTGGTATAGAAGATCGCCGAGCGGTAGCTCATGCCGACATCGTTGCCCTGACGGTTCCGGGTCGTCGGATCGTGGATCTGGAAGAAGAACTCGAGCAGCGTGCGGAAACTGGTCTTGGTCGGATCGAAGACGATCTCGATCGCCTCGGCATGGTTGCCGTGATTGCGGTAGGTTGCGTTCGGCACGTCGCCGCCGCTGTAGCCGACACGGGTGGAGATCACGCCGGGCAAGCGGCGGATCAGATCCTGCATGCCCCAGAAGCAGCCGCCGGCAAGGACCGCGCGTTCGGAAGAAGCCATGTCAAACCTCCTTTGGATTTCTCCATAAGTGGGGATTGTGGCCCGCTTCTTCCAGCGGCTCAAGCGGCTGGAAAAAGGCGCCGGGAAAGGTCGACGGGGGAAAACGAGCCACGGCGCCGAGTCTGCCGATTGCTCGCCGGTCGGGCAAACCGGCGAGCCTCGGGCTGAGCGCCAGCTTCACTTGGGTCCTTTATCGCCCCTGCCGTTGTCGCCTCCGCCATTGTTGCCCCGGCCGGGATTCCCCCGGTCATGGCCATGGCTTTCACCACCGAGGCAATTGGCGTCGCCGACGCCGCAGCAGCGCCCAGCCCAGAGCTTGTTGGTCGGCGTGTTGTCGCATTCGTAGATCTGCTGGCCGGCCATCGCGGATCCACCCAGGGCGGATACGGCCAGGGCGGCAAGAAGTGCATTGCGAAGGATTGCAGGCATCGAAAATCTCCATGGATACACGGGTGTTCATTTGCACCGATGCGTCGCATGGCCACGCGAATTGGTTCATCGCGATTGGCAGAATTCTTGCCGGCCGGTGTCGCCAATGCTCGGGACTGATCGGCACGGCTCCCATTCCGCGCCGCTCATTCTTCTGGTGCGGGCCTGAAGCGCCGCACCAGCACCTCGAACACGATGTCCGAAATCCACATGGCCGAGACACCGATCAGGAAGGCGGCGGCTAGAGTGGTGGTGTCGTCGGCGGCGTCGGGCATCGGCAGGCCGCTGGCCTCGACCCAAGCGACCGTGGGGAGCGTCAGATAGGCGGCGGCCAAGGCGCCGCAGATCGGCGAGGCGATCATCTCGCGCAACTTGTAGCGATGGCGCGACAGTGCCCTGAGCACCCCGCCGGCGAGCCCGGCGGCCACCACTTGGCCCTTGACGCCGAGCAGATCGAAGATGTCGTGCATCAGGGCCTCCAGCCACAGAGTTTTTCGCCCTTGCGGTTGTGGGCGAGAAGCGTCCGCGCCTCCTCGTTCGACAGCGTCTCGACGGCCTTGCCGGAAAGACGCAACGGCGAGGCAACCGCGCAGAAGCCGCCCTTGGCCGTGGTGCAGCCGCAGAGCGCTGCGACGACGGCGGCGGCGATCAGTCCCTTGC
>NZ_RZSN01000057.1:0-31511 GCF_003997315.1 Mesorhizobium sp. M1A.F.Ca.IN.020.04.1.1 | reverse complement strand
TCGATAGGGTCAACCCGACGGTTGCGGTCAACATCGTCGACACGGCGCTGAGCGATAGCGACAACAGCTCGGTCGTCACCTTCACCTTCTCGGAGGCGCCGAGCGGCTTCGACGCGAGCGACGTCACGGCGACGAACGGTACCATCACTGGCCTCACGCAGGATACCGCGACGACCTATCATGCCACCTTCACGGCCAATGACGGCTTTGCCGGCACCGGCTCGGTGTCTGTGACGGCAGCCAGCTACACCGACGCCGCTGGCAACACTGGCGGCGCCGGATCCGACAGCGTGACGATCGATAGGGTCAATCCGACGGTTGCGGTCAACATCGTCGACACGGCGCTGAGCGATAGCGACAACAGCTCGGTCGTCACCTTCACCTTCTCGGAAGCGCCGGTCAGCTTCACCGCCGCCGACATCACGGCGACGCACGGCACCATCAGCGGCCTTGCGGCCACCGCCGACCCGCTGGTCTATACCGCCACCTTCACCGCCGACGACGGCTTCACCGGCACCGGCTCGGTGTCGGTGACGGCAGGAAGCTACACCGACGCCGCGCTCAACCTCGGCGGCGCCGGCTCCGACACGGTCGGCATCGACACCGCTGGCGACGTAACGCCGCCAAGCATCACGCTGATCAGCGGCGTTCAGGGAAATGCCGGGGCGCCGAGCACCCTTATCGTTCAGTTCAGCGAAAGCGGAATGAACCACACGTTCTTCGATTCAACGAAGCTGGCACTGTCGAATGGCGTCTTCCTGGCGACGACCCCCGGAACATGGGGCACGACAACCGATGGCAGTGGCAACACAGTCGACACGTATACTCTGTTCGTGAACAAGCCCAACAACGGTACGACCTATACGGCGACATTCAGCGCGGGGGCCTTTAAGGACGGCGCTGGCAACCTGAGCCACCCCGCCAGTCAAGGTGGCCTCAAGCCCGCCGGCACCGCCGGCGAGCCGATCAACCTTGCACTCACCGACCCGTCGGATGGTCAGGCCGTCACTGTCATAGTGAAGGATCTGCCTTCCGGCTGGACCATCGACGGGGCCACGCAGAATGCCGACGGCTCCTGGACGGTGCAGTCATCCGCCGTGCACGAGCTGACGGTAACAACGCCGGCCGATTTCGTGGGCGCAGCGGTGCTCGACGTCCAGATGACCTGGACCAATGCTGACGGCACCACGGGCAGCGTGTTCATCGCCGACAACGTCGAGGCCTACGCGCCAGGTTCGCCGATCTTTGCCTGGTCGGGCGACGACGTGCTCACCGGCTCGAGCGGCAACGATCTCTTCGTCTTCTCGCAGCCGATCGGCAACGATACCGTGCACAGCTTCGATGCTGCCGCCGACCAGATCGACCTCATCGGCTACTCCGGCTTCCAGACCTTCGCCGACGTCCAGGCGCATACCGCCGACGACGCCAGCGGCAATGCGGTGATCACGCTCGCCGACGGCCAGTCGATCACGCTGGAAGGCGTGCACTCCTCCGCGCTCGGCGCCGGCAATTTTGTCTTCGACCAGACACCGGTAGTGAACAACGCCGGCACCATGACGATTGGCGACGGCGCCCTGCTGCCGCTGAGCGGCACGGTCAACAACAGCGGCATCATTGCGCTGAACTCGACCGGCGCCGAGACCCTGCTGCAGATCATCCAGCATGGCGTGACCCTTGAGGGCGGCGGGCAGGTCGTCCTGTCCGACAGCGCGGCCAACGTCATCTCCGGCACCGGCCCGGACGTTACGCTCGTCAATGTCGACAACACGATCTCGGGTGCCGGCCAACTGGGCGATGGCATGCTCGGCCTCGACAACAGGGGCATCATCATCGCCTCTGGCAGCAATGCCCTGGTCATCGACACCGGCGGCAGCGTCGTCACCAACTCCGGCATGCTGGAAGCGACCGGTTCGGGCGGCCTGGTCGTCGCCGGCGGGCTGGCGAATTCCGGCATGCTCTCGGCCAATGGCGGCAACATTGTCATCCGCGGCGAAGTCACCGGTGACGGCGATGCCACGATCGGCAACCTGTCGAAGCTGGAATTCGGCGCAGCCTCGTCGACGGATGTCACCTTTGCGCAGAATGCGGCCGGCACGCTGGAGCTCGACGACTCCTTTGACTACAGCGGACGGATCGGCGGTATCACCAACGACGACAAGCTGGACCTCAACGACATCCTATTCGGTGTCGGAACGACGGTCGTCTATCAGGCGAGCCAGGATGGCAGTGGCGGCACGTTGACCGTCTCGGACGGCGCGCACAATGCCACGCTGCATTTGCTCGGCACTTACGATGCGAGCGGCTTCAAGCTCGCCGATGACGGTGAGGGCCATACGGTCGTGACCTACAATCCGGCGGAGTTCACCCTGACGGGAATCGGAAGCGGGACGAGCGAGCTGGTGTGAACCGACAGGCGGGCTGCCGGCAGCGGCGGCTCGCCCCTCTGAAAACTCGGCCTGACGTGTATCGAGTGGGGTTTTGGAATTGAACGGCAAGCCTAAAATCGTCAGGGAAGCGCTTCGCGCCTGCCGCCGCTATTTCCTGTTTGCGGCGGTGTTCAGCCTGGCCATCAACCTGCTTTACCTCGCATCGCCGCTCTACATGCTGCAGATCTACGACCGGGTGGTCACCAGCGGCAGCGAGACGACGCTGGTGATGCTGACGCTGGTGCTGCTTGCGGCGTTCCTGGCGCTCGCCGGTCTGGACCTCGTGCGCGCCGCGATCCTGACGCGCGCCAGCGCGCGGCTCGACCGGCTGCTTTCGGCCAGGATCCTGGCGGCTTCCGTCGAAACCCCGTCGCAGGGTGCCTCGCCAAGCCAGCCGATCCGCGATTTCGACACCTTCCGGCAGGTGATCACCGGCAGCGGTATCCATGCCCTGTTCGACCTGCCCTGGTCGCCGATCTATATCGGCATCATCTTCCTCCTGCATCCCTGGCTCGGCTTCTTCGCGTTGGGCTCCTCGCTGCTTCTCATCGCCATGGCGGTGCTCAACGAATATATCGTGCGGGCGCCGCTGAAGCAGGCCAACGACCTTGCCACGGCCAACTACAATTTCACCGAAATGAGCCTCAGGAACGCGGAAGTCATCCGCGCCATGGGCATGATCGACGGCCTCGTCCGGCGCTGGGGGCGCGATCGCGGCCTGGCAATCGGCCAGCAGGGGCGGGCGAGCGACCGGGCAGCGGTCATGTCCGGGCTGATCCGCTTCCTGCGCCTCACCATGCAGTCGCTTATCCTCGGCCTCGGCGCCTATCTGGTGATCGAGCGGCAGATCACCGGCGGCTCGATGTTTGCGGCCAGCCTGCTGCTGGGCAGGGGGCTGCAGCCGGTCGAGCAGATCGTCGGCCTCTGGCGCAGCCTGATCCTGGCGCGGGCCGCCCTTGGCAGGGTCGAGAGGCTGCTGGACGGCGGCGCGCAGGGCGAACGCTCGTTCAACCTGCCGAAGCCCTCCGGCAAGGTCGCCGTCGAGCAGTTGAGCTTCGCCATTCCCAGCCTGCAGAAGGTGCTGCTGCGCGATGTGTCGTTCCGGCTCGAAGCAGGCGAGGCGCTCGGCATCGTCGGCCCTTCCGGCGCCGGCAAGTCGACGCTGGCGCGTCACCTAGCCGGCATCATGCAGCCGAGCCGCGGCACGGTCAGGCTCGATGGCGCCGACATGACGCAGTGGGGAAGGGAGGCGCTCGGCGACCATATCGGCTACCTGCCGCAGGACATCGAGCTGTTTTCAGATACGGTGGCCGCCAATATCGGCCGCTTCAAGACCGATGTCGACCGCGAGGTGATCGAGGCGGCACGGCTCGCCGGCGTGCATGAGATGATCATCCGGCTGCCGCAAGGCTACGAGACGCAGATCGGCGAGGGCGGGGCGGTGCTGTCCGGCGGCTACCGGCAGCGCATCGCGCTTGCCCGCGCCGTCTTCGGCCTGCCGAACCTCATCGTGCTCGACGAGCCGAGCTCCAATCTCGATGCCGACGGCGATCGCGCCCTGGCCGAATGCGCGCTGGAGCTGAAGCGTCGCGGCAGCACGGTGATCATCGTCTCGCACCGGCCCTCGACTTTGGCCAATGTCGACAAGATCCTGCTCTTGCGGGATGGCGCGGTCGAAGCCTTCGGCATGAGAAACGAAATCGTGGCGCTACTCAACCAGCGCGCGGCACCGATCACGGTGGCGGCCCAATGACCGATATCGCCGCTACCTATCGCAACCTCGCCGGCACCGAAGATGCGGGCGCCGATGCGGACTCGATCCGGGCACCGGTGTGGATCGGCCTGCTCATCATCGCAGCCTTCTTCGGCGTGTTCGGCGGCTGGGCCGCGGTCGCGCCGCTCAATGGCGCGGTGCTTGCCGATGCGGTGGTGAAGGTCGAGGGCAACCGCAAGAGCGTCCAGCATTTCGACGGCGGCACGGTGAAGGAAATCCGGGTCAAGGACGGGGACATCGTCAAGGCCGGCGATGTGCTGGTGCTGCTCGACGATACCCGCGCCCGGTCGGAATTCAACCTCTATTCCCAGCAATATGCGCTGCTGCGCGCCACCGATGCCCGCATCCGCGCCGAGCTGGACGGCCATGAGGCGGTTGCCTTCCCGAACGACATCACCGCCGAGCACCAGGCCTATCTGCAGGACGCCATGGCCAACCAGATTGCCGACCTCGAGAGCCAGCGCGCCTCGATGGCCGGCGCCAGGCAGATCCTGCAGAAGCGCATCGCCGAGCTCGACGAGCAGATCGATGGCAAGCAGGCGCGCGTCGAATCCTTTCGCGCGCAGCTCAAGTCGACGATCGACGAAAAGGCAAGCCTCAACAAGCTGCTGAAGGCGGGGCTGACGACGAAGCCGCGTATCCTGGAGCTCGACCGCTCGGCCTCCGATCTGCAGGGCCTGATCGACCAGGCGCTCGGCGAGATCGCCGGAAATCGCCAGAGCAAGGCCGAACTCGAAAGCCAGATCGCGCAGCTCACCAACGAGCGTCGCGCAAAACTTTCGGCCATGCTGATCGACACCCAGTCGAACCTTGCCGATCTGGTGCCGAAGATGTTTGCCGCACAGGCCACGGTGGACCGCGCCGAAGTGCGCGCGCCCTATGACGGCCAGGTGATGGACTTGACCGTCTTTTCGACCGGCGCGATCGTCGCGCCCGGCCAGACCATTTTGGATATCGTGCCGACCAGGAATTCGCTGATCGTTCAAGCGCAGGTCAAGGTCGAGGACATATCCAGCCTGCGCGCCGATATGACTGCCGAGGTCCGCTTCACCTCGTACAAGCAGCGCACGACGCCGGTCATCCACGGCCGTGTCACCCGCGTCTCGGCGGACCGCGTCACCGATGCCAAGACCGGCTTTCCCTATTACGTTGCCGACGTGGCGGTGGATCAGCAGGAACTCGCCGCCGCGCCGCAGATCCAGCTCTATCCCGGCATGCCGGCGCAGGTCATGATCGTCACCGAGGAACGCACCGCGCTGGACTACATTCTGGGGCCGCTGACCACGTCGCTGCATACGGCCTTCCGGCAGAAGTGAGGGAACTGCCCGTCAAGGGGTAGCGCAAGCATTGGACGGCTGCAGTCCAAGCATTGCGGCGGTGCCGGCGGTCGATTCCCATTTCCCCACTAGCCCTACCTTGGCTGCTCAGCATAATCTCGCGCCCGTTTCCAACCCCTGAGTCCGCATGAGCAATCTCCTCTTCACCCGCGTTCCTTTCAACCCGGTCTCGCTCGGGCTTGTCTGCAACTTCATCGCTCACTATCCGCCATTCGACGGCTATGAATTCGGCCAGATGGTGAAGTCGCTTCGTTACCAGCTCGAGCAGCAGACGCATCTGATCGCCGCCATCGGCGATGCCATCGTCGCCTATGTCGGCTGGATCGTGACCAGTCGCGAGGTTGCCGAGGCGTGGGTGGCGAACAATGGTCCGCTCAATCCCTATCCCGGCGGCCCTGCCGTCGCTGTGACGGTACTGGCGACGCGCTCGTCCTCGGCCATCCTGCCGCTGATCAAGGAGGCCAAGCTGCTCAATCTCGACAAATCGGTCTATTGGAAGCGCGATTTCATAGATGCCCGCGGCGCCATGAAACGCGCTGTGCGCAAGCGGGACGCGTGATGGCGCATCCAGTATCCATCGAGGCGCTGACCCAGGAGATCCTCATCCGCCTCGACGACCGCTATGCGTCGATGTTCGTGCGTATCTGGCAGCCGGCGGGCGCGCCGCGCGGTACCGTGTTCTGTTTGCACGGCTTTACCGGCAACGGCGCCGATTTCGACTACCTGGCAGCCCTCCTTTGCCGCAACGGTTATCTGGTGATCTGCCCTGACTTGCTCGGGCGAGGCCGCAGCGCCTATCTGGGTTCGGGTTACGACATCAATGTCTACTACAATTGCCTGCGCGCGCTCGGTCAATTTGCCGGCAAGGAAAACCACTTCATCGGCTCCTCCTGGGGCGGCACGATCCTTTTGCTGTTTCTCTACATGACCCGCTCGCGGGCGACCAAGGTGGTGCTCAACGACGTTCCCATGCTTGGCGGAGCCAATGTCGACCGTATACGCGCCGAGATCATCCGCGACAGCGAAGCGAAGTTCGCCACTCGCGCCGAGGCCGAGGCGTATGTGCGCTCGACTCGCTCCTTCATGGGGCCGGTCGAGGAAGCCGTGTTTTCGCGCTATGTCGCCAACAAGGTCATTTCCGGCCCCGACGTTTTCCGCCTGGCCTATGACCCCGCCACGACCGGGAGCTTCGGTTCCATGGCCGGGCGCGACTACGATCTGTTTCAGATTGTCGCCAAGGTGCAGGCGCGGTTCCTCCTTATGTACGGCCGCGACAGCAATTTCATCGACAGGGAGGCCATCGAGCGCACGCGGCTTGTTCGTCCGGACCTGTGGGTGGCCGACAATGTCGATGCAGGCCACCCGCCCTCGCTGATGACTCTCGACCAGGCGCTGCTCATTCTCGGTTTCCTTACCGCCGCGTGACGGGCATCGAACCGATCTTTGATTTAAGTCGTTGACGTCACCCCGACCCTTGCGCCTCGATCATCTCGATCCTGCACCAGCGCCGGCCTTGGCGAGTGATCGAGCACACGCCCAGTCCCCGTTCGGTCCTTGGTTCGCTGAGGCTGACCAGTTCGATGCTTGCGGCACGCGGCGGTTCGAGATGCAGCGCCCTTAGCACGAAGCGCCGGCCTGTGGCGGCCTGGTACCGGTTGAACACCACTGCAAGGATTTCAGCGTTGCTGCGCCGGCCAAGCACGAGGTAGCGATGGTAGGCGGCACTCCCGGGCAAGGCGATGTGAGGGGCGAGCCGAGGCTCCTTGCCGGACAGCCCCTCAGCCTTGTCGAGGTTGACGATGTAAAGGTCGAGCGGCGCGCCCTTGGTCGGCACAAGCGAGACCGCCACGGCTGTGTCGTGATCGCGTCGGAAGCTGATTGCCGCACGGTGGGCGATCGGCCGCAGGAACTTCAGGTCGAGCCGGGTGAAATCCGGGCAGCGGCGTTCGATCAGAGCCACGACGTCCAGCCCGCGCACGTAGCGGCGGCCACCCACATGTGGGAAAGAGAGCCGCTCGCCCTCGATGAGCGGACCGGTCCGGGAGGCCTGGTTCATCGCCGGGCAACGGCGACCGAGGAGCCGGCCGCCGGCCGCAACGCCAGCCCATAGTCGAAGCGGATCACATCGTCCGCCCGTTTGAAGGTGAACTGGCGCACTATCGCTCGCACCGCCTCCCTGACCTCCAGCCGACCGAGGCGTGCGCCGCCGCACATGCGTGGCCCAGTGAGAAAAGGGATGAAGGCGCGACGGTCATACGTATCCTCGATGAATTCCTTGCGGCTGGCATCGAAGGACTTCGAATCGACCCAGAAAGCGGGATGCTGGTGCACGCCCACCACGGAGAGCAGAATGAGCTGCCCGGCCCGCAGCTGCCTGCCGTCCAGTGACGTCTCCGCCCCCACCTCCCGGACCAGGAAGGGGATCGGAGGTAAGTAGCGCATCGTCTCGTTGACGATGCAGTCGGTATAGGGCGTGTCCGGCTTGCCCGTATCGATCTCGTCCTGAATCCGCTGCTGCACCTTCTCGTTGGCGCCCAACCGATCGATCACCCATAGCACCGTGGCGACGGTGGTCTCCACGCCGGCAAAGACATTCATGACGAACTCTTCGACGGGCGAGAAGCCCCGGACAGCCTTGGCCTTCTCAGCGAAGCGCGCCATCTCCGCCGCAGCGCCTGGCTCGGCGGCGAGCTGGGCGGCAAAATCGGCGACCACGTGGCGGGCGTCGTACACGGCCCCGTCACGCTCGGAAATCGTAGGCGCTACCCAGGAAAAATATTGTAGCCGGCGGAGCACTTCGCGGACCCGGTCGATCAGCGTGAGCGTCTGCTCGATGTCCCCGACCAGGCCGAAGGCGCGATAGAAGATGGTGAGAGAGGCCGATAACAGTGCCTTCTGGATGCCGGGCAGCGTCGCATCGCTTTGCAAGAGGCGGGTAGTGTAGATTTCGGATACCGCGTTTTGCTGAGTCGGTCTCGCAGCCGCCAGATAGGCATCCTGGGTGATCTCGCGCCGAATCGCCCAATTTTCATCGTTGGTGTTGAAACGGCTATAGCCCAGGGCCGAGATCATCGAGAAGTTCTTGCGGAACAGCGCCGGCGACTTGACGATGTGGTCGACCGCATCAGGATGGTCGAACACCTGGAGGTTTCCGATGCGATTCTCGGCCGCTCCCTGTCGACCGCTTTGGGCGTAGAGCGCGTAAACGAGACTGTTGAGGACGTCCTCGATCTGCGATTGATTCATCTGGCCCCCGCCATCCGCAACCGGATATGGCCGGTTTCGGCGGCTGACATACCCGTCCAAGACGCTTAGCACATTTGCTTCGAGTCGATAGGCTGGTTGGACCCAGGTCCGACAGCTCACACGTGTAGCGGGATCCGAGGCCTCAGGTCCGCGTCCATGGGATGGTTGCTGTGGCAAAGGTGTCACAGCGCCTGACGAAGACATTTCAGTGGCTTTCGCGGATGCTTCCCATGAGTTAGCTTGCCGCGGGTTTTGGGTTTGGATTCTTTGGGGGAAAGCGTGCGGGCGCAGGCATCCGGTAGATTTTTGGCGACTGTTGCGGCCTCGGCTGCGTCAATGACTTCTGTCGGCGTGGTGGCGGCCCATGCGAATGACGCGCAGGCAACAGACCAGACGGTCGTCGATTCGCGCATCAAGCTCGCCTTTGAAGGCTCGTACTTTTCAAATGACATCCATGATGCCGACAAGCTCGGTCTTCCGCCCAGCAAGGCCGGCTTCAACGGCTCCATAGCGTTGACCAAGCAGATTTCGCCGGACATGGATTGGCGCCTGGCCGGCGCCTTTCATACCGGCAGGGACTGGTCGGAGGGCGACAGCGAAGCGGTCCCCGGTGGTGTGCTCAGCGCGTCTCTCAGTCACGGATTCGATTTCCAGACGGTCGACTTCGATCTCGGCAAGCATGTGAAGGTGCAAACGGCCGACATTCGTTTCTTCGGTGGCCTGCGACTGCTGCACGCCGACCAGACGGAGTTCCATTCATCCTTCTCGGCAACACCTACCGATCCCACCGACAAGGGCTTCTCCACTGACAAAATCGGCACCTCGGAATACTGGGGCATTGGTCCGCGCATCGGTGCGGAGGCTTACTATCCGGTTGGTGAGACGTGGGGCTTGACGGGTTCGGTTGCAGGGTCCGTCATGTGGGGGCGCCGCACCGACCGCATTCGGCAAAATGTGACATTTACGAACCCCGACGTGCAATTTTCCGATACACTGTCTAGCCAGCACTCGAGTGAGACCGTCTCCAATGTCGAGGCTTCGGTCGGCTTGAGTTGGACTCCCATCGCGAACACTACCTTTACGGCAGGCTACAAGATCGAGCAGTGGCACAATCTGATCGTGAACGCGGACCAGAAGAACCAGACGTTCGACGGTCCGTTCCTGCGCCTCGAAGTCAAGATGTGACGGCGGCGGCTCGCTGCAAGTGAATTTGGAAGCCGGTTTCGAGTCCAGGTTCGCGGCCAACGACAACGTCAAATTGCACTACATTGCGGCGGGCTTCGGCCCGCCGATTGTGTTTTTGCACGGCTTTCCCGACCATGGCCTCGGCTGGCGTCGCCAGATCGAGGCACTCGAAGGCAGGTATAGGGTACTGGCGCCGGATCTGCGCGGCTTTGGGCGAAGCGATGCCCCGCAGGGGCATGCCAACTACGCACTCATGCCATGCCTTGTAGAGGATGTCCTGGCCGTGCTGGCGGCGGAGGGCCTTTCCCAGGTTTCGGTCGTTGGCCATGACTGGGGTGGCATGATCGCCTGGTGGCTGGCGATGCGCGTGCCGCAGCTCGTGCGCCATCTGGTGCTACTGTCGGCGCCGCACCCCCGCCACTACTTGCGCGCCATCCACGATCCGGCCAATGCCGGCACCATCAACTACATCCGTCGTTTCCAGGGGATCAGCGGCGCCATACCGACGCCGGAGGAGCTAGGCGGCTGGGTCGCCGACGCAGCCGAACGGCAGTTGCTCGTCGAGTCGCTTGAGCGCTCCCACCCTGATGCGATGCTTAGCTACTACAGAGCCAATATACCTTTGGGCAAGATGCCGGATATCGGTCCTCTGCCGCCAGTCAGGGCGCCGACTCTGGTGATGTTCGGCTCCGACGATCCCTACATTCCGGCCGGCGCCTATGACGGCACATACCGCGAGGTCGACAACGTCACATCGCTGCTGGCGCTACCTGGTGCCGGACATTTCATCCATCACCAGGCCGCTGCCTTCGTCACCCGCGAGATCGAGGGCTGGGTGTCGCGGCCACCGTCGAGCTTCCGTAGTCTGGCTTAGAGCCATCCGCCGCCGAGCTCCTCGACATATCCCGGCATGATCGCGTCGGTCCGACGGGACCTTGGCGCCATGTCTCGTATTCGGCGTGTCACTCCGAATCAGCCTACTCGGCCCGCTCTTTAGACCTCGGATAGGTTTTGCCGGTATTTGTCGGAAAAAACCGAGCCGGAAAAGTCATGACCGAGATCTGGCACTCACTGCTGGCCAATCTTGCCCTGGTCTCCATCCTTATCGTCGCCTGGGACCTTGTGGCGGATTTCACCGGGCGTCTCTCGCGGCGGGCACATTCGCTGCTTTTGGGCGTGGTCATGTGCGCGGGCGCGGTCATTTCCATGGCGACGGCCTTGTCCGTCTCCGGCTTCATCGTCGACCTGCGTGCCGCGTTTATCGGCGCGGCCGCGTTCTTCGGCGGATGGCCGGCGATGCTCATCGCCGCTGCCGGCTCCATCGCCTATCGTCTTCATCTGGGCGGTCAGGGCGCCGAAGTCGGCGTCATGAGCATCCTGATCACCGCAGTCGTCGGCCTGGCCTGGCACCACATCGTCGCGGTCCGTTCGCGCACCATGTTCGACATACTCGGCCTCGGCCTGTCGGTCGCGCTGGCCGGGCTGATCACGCTTCTTGTCATTCCCTCGCAGGTCGTGACCGGCTTCGTGCAGCAGAGCACGTTGCCGTCGCTCCTGTTCCGCTTCCTGAGCACCTTCATCATTGCCGTGCTGCTCGACCGGCAGCAGCGGCGACGCGATCTGGCCATGTCCAACATGATATTCCGTGCCATGGTTCGCGAGCTGCCGGACAGTCTCAACGTGAAGGATGCTCAGGGGCGCTTCATCGCGGCCAATCCAGCCACCGCCGAACTGGTGCGCGCCGCCTCCGTCGAGGACCTCATCGGCAAGACGGATTTCGATTTCTATCCCAAGGACGTGGCCGAGCGCTTCAGGCAGGATGAAATGGGCGCGCTGGAGGCCGGGCAGACGTTGCGCATCGATCAGCCCGCGCTCCTGCCTGACGGCAGGCAGGGCTGGCTCTACACGCTGAAGGCGCCGTTCCGCGACGAGGCCGGCAAGATCGTCGGCGTCATCACCTACAATCGCGACATCACCGAGCAGAAGCGAAACGCCCAGCTCAAGAACGACTTCATTTCGACGGTCAGCCACGAATTGCGAACGCCGCTGACATCCATCCGTGGCTCGCTTGGCCTGATCGCAGCCGGCGTCGCGGGCGAGCTGCCGCCCAAGGCCGCCAACCTCGTCAACATCGCCCACAACAACAGCGAAAGGCTGGTTCTTCTCATCAACGACATTCTCGACATGGAGAAGATCGAGTCGGGCGTCATCACCTTCAAAATCAAGCAGATGCCAGTGCGTGCGGTCCTGGAGCAGGCCATCGCCGCCAGTTCCAATTACATGGCCGAGAGCGGGATCCGCATCGTCCTGGTCGACGATGCCCCGCGCGCCGAAGCCAATATCGACCCCGATCGCCTGCACCAGGTGATGGCGAACCTGCTGTCGAATGCGATCAAGTTCTCCGATCCCGGCGGCACTGTCATGGTGAAGCTCCAGCGTCGCGAGCGCGACATGCTGCGCATCTCCGTTGTCGATGAAGGCGCCGGCATCCCGGAAGCGTTCCGCAGCCGCATATTCGGCAAGTTCGAGCAGGCCGATGCCTCCAGCACCCGCAAGAAGGGGGGCACCGGCCTGGGCCTGAGCATCGTCAAGACCATCGTGGAAAAGCTCGGCGGCGCCGTTTCCTTCGAAAGCGAGGAAGGCAAGGGGACCTCGTTTCACGTCGATCTTGCCGAAGCGCAGAGAAGTGTCGAGAAGCCGGTTTTGGTCGAGCGCCGGTCGCGAAAGCGCGATGGCCGCCTGCGCGTCCTCATCTGCGAGGATGAGCCCGACATCGCTGCGGTGATCGCAGCGCTTCTCGACGCCGACGGCTTTTCCAGCGATGTCGCCCCCGATATCGGTACCGCAAAAGCGCTCCTGAACTCCCGCGACTATGTGGCGCTGACGCTCGACATCAAGCTGGCCGGGGAATCCGGCATCAAGCTCTTCCACGACATCAGGGTCTCACCGGTGAATTCCGAGATTTCGGTCATCGTCATCTCCGCCATCGCCGACGAGGCCAGGCGCTCGCTGAACGGAACCGCCATCGGCATCGTCGACTGGCTGGAGAAGCCGGTGGATTCGGCGCGCCTTCACGCCGCTCTCGCCAAGATCCTCGCCAGCAAGGTCGAGCGGAGGCCGAGGATCCTCCACGTCGAGGACGACGAGGGCGTCCTTGCCGTGATGTCAGCTGGCTTGGGTCCAGGCGTCTTGATCGCTTCCGCCAAAACGCTGCAGGAGGCGCGGAAGGCGGTCGCAAAGCATCGCTTCGACCTGGTCATCCTGGACATACTGCTTCCCGACGGATCGGGACTGGATCTGCTCATCGATCTGCCGCTGGAAACCCAAGTCATCGTGTTCTCGGCGGCCGAGTTGGATCAGAACCTCGGTGACCGGGTGCAGGCGATGATGACCAAGACCAAGGCGTCGGAGATCGATGTCGCCAGGCTGGTCAGGAGCATGTTGGTCTCATCGCTCGATAGCGCCAGACCCGCCTCCAGTGCCAAGGAGTGATGATTATGCCGGCAAGGATCCTCTATGTGGATGACGAGGACGACATCCGCGAAATCGCCCAGATGTCGCTGGAACTCGAGCCGGAATTCGAGGTGCGGTCCAGCGCCTCGGGCATCGCAGCGCTGACCGATGCCGCCGATTGGCGCCCTGACCTCATCCTGCTCGACGTGATGATGCCGGACATGGACGGGCCGGAAACACTGAGGCGCCTGGCCGATTCGCCGCTGACGGCCGCGATTCCGGTGGCGTTCATCACGGCGCGCACCCAGACGCATGAGGTGGAGCGTTATCTCGCCATGGGAGCCGTGGGAGTGATCGCCAAGCCGTTCGACCCGCTGGCGCTTGCGGGCGAGGTGAGAAGGCTGCTTTCGGGGCGTTCCGGCCCGGTTTAGCCGGCGAGAAAGCCGCGCAAAAGATGCCTGTCGGCAAAGTCGGTTTTGCGTTTGCCGCTCCTATACCATGGCCCAATATTCATCTAGTGATTGTGTCGAAATGCGGCCGCCGCGAATCGGCTTTATCTAAGATCGCGCGGCGTCATCACTCCGGGGGGCGACGGAACCGGAGCAGGACTGGTGGTGGATGGAGCGAAGGCAAGAGTTCTGATCTGCGATGATGATCCCTTGTTGCTCGAGCTGATGGAATTCAGGCTGAGGGCGAAGGGATACGAGGTCATCAAAGCGGTGGACGGCGCCGAGGCGCTGGCGAAGGCGGAGCAGGACGGCCCCGACATCATCGTGCTCGACGCGATGATGCCCAAGGCCGACGGCATCGAGGTGCTGGCGCGCATCAAGGGCGACCCGGTGCTGTCGAAGACTCCGGTGGTGATGCTGACCGCGCGCAAGGCCGAGAAGGACATCGTTTCGGCGCTTGAGAAGGGCGCCGACGATTATCTGGTGAAGCCGTTCATTCCCGAGGAGCTACTGGCCCGGCTGGCGCGTCTCATCGCCCGCAAGGGCGGGAAGCGCTGATGCGGCGCGGCCGGCGCTCAGCCTTTGCCGCATGCCTGATCCTGGCGATCGCCGCCGCTCCCGGCGCGGCGCTGGCGCAGACTGTCGACGAGCTCTACGCATCCGGCGTCAAGGCCCGGCAGGCGCAGCATTTCGACGAGGCCGCCGATCTTTTCCGGCGCGCGCTGGCGCTGAAAGCTGACAATGCCGACGCCCTCGTGCAGCTTGGCTTCGCCGAGCTCGGCCGCAACGATCTGCCGGCGGCGCGCGACGCCTTTGCCCGGGCGCTTGCCCTTGCCCCGGCCTATCGCGATGCGAGCTTCGGCATGGCCCAGGTCGAATTCCGCTCCGGCAATCTGGATGCGGCGCTGCCGCTCGCCGAGAAGGTCGCTGAGGCACAGCCCGGCAATGCCGACGCGGCAGCGCTTCTAGAGAACATCCGCAAGGCCAAGCAGGCCAGCCAGGCGAAGCCGGTTCCGGCTGCCGCGGCGCCGGCGAAGGAGCCGCCCCACCGGCGGCCCGATCCCGTCGCCATCCAGTTGGAGCAGGGCAGGCGGTTGCGGGCGGCGGGAAAGCTGCCCGAGGCCGAGACCGCCTATCGCCGCGCGCTCAAGCTGTCGCCCAGGAACACCGACACCCTGGTCGCGCTCGGCCTCGTTGTGGGCTCCAGCCAGCGCTTCGACGAGGCCGGGCGGTTTTTCGACCGCGCGCTTGCGATCAGGCCCGGCCTTCTCGACGCGCGGCTGGGCAAGGTACGCCTGGCGATCTGGCAAGGCGACGCGCCGCGCGCCCGCGCCCTGGTCGGTGATGTGCTGGCCTCGGCGCCGGACAATGTCGAGGCGCTTAGCCTTGACGCGAGAATCGCTTTGCTCGAGGCCGACTACCAGCGGGCCGGGCAATCGTTGCAGCGCGCGCTGGCGCTCGATCCGCGCAATGCCGAGGCGCTGGTCGGGCTCGGCGATGTGCGCCGTGCCGAGGGCGACGACGAGGCCGCGCGGCAGGCCTACGGCCTGGCGCTCGCCATCGAGCCCGGTTCGGCCGATATCGAGCAAAGGCTGGCCGTGCCGCCGCCGCGCAAATGGCGGCTCGACCTCGGCAGCGAGGTGAGCGATCTCACCGACGGGCTTGGCGACTGGACCGACAGTTCGGCCGGCCTTTCCTATCGGCTATCGCCCCAAACGACGATCTCCGGCCGCACGCGGCTCGCCACCCGCTTCGGCAACACCGACGTCCAGATCGAGGGCCGCGTCGACCAGGCCTTCTCGCCGGCCTTCTCCGCCTACGCGCTGGCCGCGGCGACGCCGGATGCCGACTTTCTGGCGCGCTATTCGATCGGGGCCGGCGCTTCGTGGCAGGTCGTGGCGCCGGCGAAGGTCTTCGGCCCGCTTTCGCTCAACGTCGACGCCCGCTACGACAATTTCGCCGACGCCGACGTCACCAGCATCCAGCCCTGGCTGCAGGGCTATCTCCTCGACGGCCGTCTGGGGCTTTCCGCCCGCTGGGTGCATGCCGAGGACGATATCGGGACGCGCGCGGACGGCTATGTGCTTCGCGCCGACCTCGCGGTGACGCCGCATGTCAATCTCTTCGGCGGCTATGCCGACGCCCCCGAAATTTCAGACGGCACGCTGGTGCCGACGCGCACCGTCTTTGGCGGCCTCTCCGTCGACGTTAGCGATCCGCTAACGCTGCGCGCCAGCATCGCGCATGAACAACGCCCGACATTCGACCGAAGCATATTCGGGCTCGGGCTGACCGCGCGGTTCTGATGATGTGGTACGTCTGGAATCTCTCCATACTGCTCAGCGCGCTCTCCCTGGTGATCATGCTGTTTTTGATCGCGCGCCGTTTGCTGCGGGAGCGCCGGGACAGCGCCAGAGCCGGACAGCGGCGCCAGCTTCTGACGGCGCTGATCGCCTTCACCGAAGACCGCGACCGCCAGACGCTGAAAACGGCCATTCTTTCGGTGCCGCCGGGCGTGGCGATCGAGGCCGGCTTCGAGTTCGTTTCGCTGCTGCGCGGCGAGCAGCGTGACGAGGTCCTTGTCGCCTTCAACGAATGCGGCCTGCCGGCCCTCGTCGGCAGGCAGCTGGAACGGGGCAATGTGGCCGAACGCATCCACGCGGCCGAGATGCTGGCGGCGCTGGGGTCGCAGAATGCGACGGCTAGCCTGCTTTCGGCGCTGGACCAGGACCGCTCGCGCGAAGTCAGGATCGCCGCCGCCATCGCGCTTTGCGATCTCGGCAGCCTGCCCCTGCTCGGCGTCGCGCTGGACAAGATAGGCGTGGCGGGACAGCGCTCGCGGCGCCTGATCGAACTGTTCAGGCGCTTTCCGCGCACGCGCTTCAACGAGCTTGCGATCCATGCATCGCGCGTCGACGCTGTGCCCTTCATCAGGGCGGCCGCGATCGACGCGCTCGCCCGCGCCGGCGGCTTCGGCTTTGCCGCCTTCTTCGCCGGCTTGACCGGCGATGCCTCACCCGAGGTTGTCGCCGCGGCTCTGCGCGCGCTGGGCCTCACCGGACACGCCGATGCACCGGCGATCCTGACGAGCGCGATGGCAAACGACGACTGGGACGTGCGCGCCGCCGCCGCCGAGTCCGCGGGACGCCTCGGCCTTCCCGAACTTGCCCCGCCGCTGTCCAGGCTGCTGGACGACGAGGTCTGGAACGTGCGCTATGCCGCCGCCAACGCGCTGCGCTCCTTCGGCCAGCCGGGCGAGCGGCTGCTGCGCCAGATTGCCGACAGCGAGGTCTCGCGCAGCCAGCGCACCGCCTCGCTCATTCTTGCCGAGGGACCGGCCGCATGATTGCCGACTGGAGCGACGAGATCGTCCTTGCCGCCACCATCCTGTCCTGGTTCATCATCGCGGCGGGGCTGGCGCAGACGACAATCTATCTGCTGCAGCTCGTCCTCGCCGGCTATGCGCTGTCCAAGCGCCCGCCGGTGGCGCGCTCGGCGCTGCTCTGGCAGCGCTACGGCGAGGTCGCGCCGCCGATCGCGCTTCTGGTGCCGGCCTATAACGAGGAAGTGAATGTGGTGGAGAGCGTCCATTCGATGCTGGCGCTCGAATATCCGAATTTCGAGGTGATCGTCATCAATGACGGCTCGAAGGACCAGACCTTGCAGCGCCTGATCGAGGGCTTCAAGCTGGTGAAGTTCCATCGTCCCTACGAGGACGCGCTGGCGCACAAGCCGATCCGCGGGCTCTATTCCTCGCCGATGACCGAGCGGCTGTTCGTGGTCGACAAGGAGAATGGCGGCAAGGCGGACGCGCAGAATGCCGGCATCAATGTCTGCCGCGCGCCGCTCTTTTGCGTGATCGACGGCGATTCCATCCTCGAGCCCGACGCGCTGATGCGCGCCGCCCAGCCTTTCATCGACGATCCCGAGCGCACCATCGCGGTGGGCGGCACAATCCGCATCGCCAACGGCTCGAAGATCGAGGCCGGCAGGGTGCGCGAGGTCCATTTGCCGAGCCGCCTGCTGCCACTCTTCCAGGTGGTCGAATATCTGCGCGCCTTCCTGATGGCCAGGCTTGCCTGGAGCAGCGTCAACACGCTGATGCTGGTTTCCGGCGCCTTCGGCATGTTCCGCCGTGCCGAAGTGGTGGCGGTGGGCGGCTTCACCAAGGGCTCGATGGGCGAGGACCTCGACCTTGTGATCAAGCTGCACCGCCACATGCGCGACAAGAAGCGCAAATACCGCGTTCAGTTCATTCCCGAGCCGGTGTGCTGGACCGAGGCGCCGGAAACGCTGAGCGTTCTGGCGAGGCAGCGCACGCGCTGGCAGCGCGGAGCGCTCGAATGCTTCTTCCGCTACCGCGCCATGTTCTTGAACCCGCGCTATGGCCGCGTCGGCTTCCTCGGCTTCGGCCACATCTTCATCGTCGATGTGATGGGGCCGGTGGCGGAGGTGCTGGGCTATATCCTGATCCCGGCCTTCTGGCTGCTCGGCATCCTGTCGGCCGAATATCTCCTGGCCTTCACCTCGCTGATCTTCACCTATGGCGTCTGTGTCAGCGTCTGCTCGCTCATCCTGGAAGAGGCCGAGCTGCAGCGCTTTCCCCGCGCCAGGGATCTCGCCGTGCTGATGGCGGCCGCCGTGATCGAGAATTTCGGCTACCGCCAGCTCAACAATTTCTGGCGCGTGAAGGGCTGGTGGCAATTCTTGCGCGGCAACCAGGGCTGGGGCGAGATGACCAGGACCGGCCTCGGCGCCGCCAAGAAGTGAGCCCGGCGGGTGCCGTCAGGCCAGCGTCCGCTGGATCTCCGCGATTAAGGCATCGAGCGCCGCGCGGACATCGCCGCTTTCCGCCTGCTCGATGAGCAGCGTCTCCAGCTCTGAGGCCCGCACGCTGATCTCCGCAAAGGCGAAAGTGCCGGCCGCGCCGGCGAGCGAATGCGCGAGCTTGGTCAGGTCGGAGCCGGGCAGCGCCTCGCGCGCCGCCTGCAGCTCCGCGAGCTGAGCCGCGCAGCGGGTGAGGAAACGTTGGCGCAGGGGGGCGAAGGGATCGGTTGAGATGGAGATTCTCCCGAGCGAATGAGGAGATATTGAAACAGAAAGCGGAGCGAAGCGGAATGGCGAGTGGGGCTACCTGTCGCTCATCTGTCGCCTTGCTTGGCTGCGTCGCCGGCCCCGCCAGTTACGCTGCGTTTAGCGCCGCCGTATAAGGAATGGGAATCCGGAGGGCAGCACGCTGATGTTGGACAATTACGAGGTGGACCGATTTGGCGTGATCCACCAGATCGACTTCACGCCGATCAAATACGACAAGCAATATATTTCCTATTACGAGGACCTGAGCGACCGGACCATCAAGCTCGGATATCAGCGGCTTGGCTGGGTGCTGGGATTGACCGGCGCGATCCCCCGCTCGGTGCTGGAGATTGGGTACGGCACCGGCACCTTCATCGAAGCCGCGAAGATAACCGGGGTCGCCGATTGCGCCGGCTACGACATCGCCGAGTTCCCGCTGCCCGCGGGGGTCCGCTTTGTCGGTTGGGAGGAAGCGCTGGCCAGTTCCTGGGATCTGGTCGCCATGTTCGACGTGCTCGAACACATCCCGGATCTGGGTTTCCTCGGCCGCCTGCAGACCCGGCACCTGGCCGTCGCCGTCCCGTACTGCCGCTGGCGCGAGCTCGGCGCCGACGGCGACGCCTGGTTCCGAACCTGGCGTATGCGTCTCCCCAACGAGCATTTGCACCACTTCGACCGTGACTCGCTGGTGGCGTTGCTCGCCCACAGCGGCTTCGAATGCGTGACGCTGAACTGCTTCGAGGACGGCATCAGGCTGCGGCCCGGCGAAGCCGGCCCGAACATTCTGTCCGGCTTCTTCAGCAAGCGATAGGGCAATTTCGCCCGCGCGCGAGGGCAGAGCCGGGCGAGGGGACCGCGCTCATGCGCGATGGCCTTCAGCTCCGCCAGCAGCCCAAGACCGTCGGGGCCAAAGCAACAAAGGAGCAGTCTGGGCGTTCTGATCAGCCGCTTGCGGAGCAGCCGAAGACATGACCATGCCGCAAATCCTGTCGTTCGCCGTCACCTTCGTGATGATGGCAGCGTTCGTATGGGGCCGCTATCGCTATGATCTCGTCGCTGCCGCGGCGCTGTTGCTCGCCCTCGCCGTCGGGATTGTGCCGTTCGACAAAGCCTTCAGCGGGTTTAGCGACGATATCGTGATCATTGTCGGCAGTGCTCTGCTGGTGAGCGCAGGCATAGCGCGATCGGGCATCATGGAACTCGCCATCGCGCGCTTTGCTCCGAAATTGTCGGGAGTTCGCTCGCAACTGGCGCTGCTGGTGATCGTGGTGACGTGCCTGTCTGCCTTCGTCAAGAATATAGGCGCGCTGGCGATCATGATCCCGATCGCCTTTCAGTTCGCGCGCCGGTCCGGCACCTCGCCATCGATATTTCTGATGCCCATGGCATTCGGGTCATTGCTCGGCGGTCTCATGACGCAGGTGGGCACGTCCCCGAACATTGTTGTCTCCCGGGTGCGAGAGCAGCTGACCGGAACGGCGTTCACAATGTTCGACTTCGCGCCTGTTGGAGCGGCCGTCGCCGCCGCCGGAATGATCTTTCTGCTGTCTTTCTATTGGCTGTTGCCGGTGCGCGAAAAGCTCGGCGGGGCGCTGAATGAAGCCCTCGACATCAAGGACTACCTTACAGAGGCGCGAGTTGTCGGCGATTCCACCGTGCTCGGGAAAACCGTCGCCGACGTCATCAAGCTTGCCGGAGGCGATGCCGTCGTGACGTCGATCCTGCGCAATCGCACGATGCGGATGACGCCGCTGCCCGATGCCGTCCTTAAGGTGAACGACATCCTGTTGCTCGAAGGCGACCCGGCAGCGCTGGATCGCCTTGTCTCGCAAGGCAAGCTCAGCGTCACGGGCGATCGGGTGAATGAAGAGGTCACCACCAGCGAGATGGTCGCTATCGAGGCCGTCATTGGCGAAAGCTCGCCCTTGATCGGCTGGACGGCTCAGCGACTTGCCCTCTACGATCGCTTCAACGTCAACCTCCTGGCTGTCAGCCGTCGCGGCCAGCGCCTCGACCGCAGGCTCGCCAAGGTCGAGCTAAGGCTCGGCGACGTCGTCGTGTTGCAGGGCAATGCAACCACAATGCCCGAGACACTGCGCGGACTCGGCTGCCTGCCGCTGGCGGAAAGGCCTATCCTTCTTGGCAGCGTGCGCAAGGGTATCGTGCCCGTGGTAATCCTCGCCCTTGCCATGCTCACGACTGCCGTGGGTCTGCTCCCTGTTCCCGTCGCTTTCTTTGCGGCCGCGGTCGGGATCGTGCTGTTCAAGGTCATCCCGCTCCGCGACGTCTACCAGTCGCTGGATGGCCCAATCCTGGTGATGCTCGCCGTTCTCATCCCGGTGAGCGATTCGCTGCGCACTACGGGGGCGACCGCGCTGGTCGCCGCGGAGCTTGCCAGGTTCGGGACCGTTCTTCCGGCGCCCGGCGCCCTGACGCTGATCCTCGTTGCCGCCATGGCCGTGACGCCATTCCTCAACAATGCCGCGACCGTGCTAGTCATGGCGCCCGTCGCGTCGGAATTCGCCGCCGATCTGGGCTACAGGCCGGAAGCCTTTCTGATGGCTGTCGCCATTGGCGCCGGCTGCGACTTCCTCACGCCGATCGGGCACCAATGCAACACGCTTGTCATGGGGCCGGGAGGCTATCGTTTCAGCGACTATCCGCGTCTGGGGCTGCCGCTGTCGTTCCTTGTCGTCATTGTTGCCGTGCCGATGCTGGCGATCGTCTGGCCAATGAACTGACAAGCCATAGAGGGACGCGAACGACCTCGCTCTACCAAGCTGCCGGGATGTTCACCGCAAATTGCTCTTTGGAAACAGCACGCGATCGGGTTCTGCATTCATTCGCGCCAGCATTTCCTTGATCAAGCGTGTCTTGGTGCGGCCCGCTTCCTTCGGCGGCACGAGGTAGCGCACGATGGCTTCGAGCCAGGTATTTTCACTGACGCGAAAATGAACCACCGGATGCTCCTTCACTTGCAACTCGTCCACCGGCGTTTTCGACAGGATGTCCTTATAGACCTTTACCTTCTGGCTCATGATGTCGCCGATCTGCTCGTCCACGACCTCCCGCATGGTTTTCGCCACGAATTCCAGGTCGCTGTCGTAGGCGAGCTGGAACTTGATTTCGTTCCAGACATAGGGAAACAGCGGCCAGGAATAGTTGAAGACCGGCGTGTCGAACACGGTGGAGTTCGGGAATTTGATGACGCGTCCGCTCGGATGATCGGTCCAAAGATGTTCGCCGCCGAATTCCCATAACGTCGTGTCGAGATAGCTGACGTCGATGACATCGCCATGGGCGTCGCCGATGCGAATCCGGTCGCCGACGCGATAGGGCGCCCGGGCCAGAATATAGATCCAGGCGATGAAACTGGAGATCGGCATCTGCAGCGCGAAGCCGAGAGTCAGTGAAATCAGCCCGAGCGAAACGACGGCGGCGTACCAGTTCACGAACAGAACCGAGATGGCCACGAAGACGACGGCGACCACGACGATCAATCGAAAGATTCGTTTCAGGTTGAAGCGCGAAACGCGATTGGGAATTCGGCCGATGAGAAAGACTTCGACGATATTCGCTATCGTCAACATGACGAAGATGAGAAGGCCGCCCCAGACGTAGTTCAGCACGCGGGCGCGCAAAGGCGCCTCAAACCATTCCACGCGCCAATTGATGAGAAGTTGGACGGCAAAGAGCAGCAAGGCTACGGCAGCGAAACCAGCCGTCCACCAGAGGTCTTCCTTGCGAAAGCTGAAGCGGAACTTTTCCTCGGGCTTTTTCGCCTGCTGCTGGATCGTTTTCGGATCGGCAGTCCGCTGCGCGGCCCGTTCGAGCCGGGAAAGGTTCTCCTGTTCCTTGTCGCGCCGTTCCATGGATTCGCCATCCGATGTCGCATCAACATCGAGCAGCGGCTAATCGTTCCGCAACGGCGGCGTTGGAATGAGGCGTTTGCCGGCGCGTGGGTCTCGTCGCTATGTGGACGTGCTCGAACCGGATCGGGTTCCCCGACCGCTGCCGACCCGTCACCTGGCGCCGCCGTCCCTTATTGCCGCTGGCGCGGGCTCGGCGCCGGCGGCGACGCGTGGGCGGCCCGGCGGAGCGGGCCCGAACATTCTGTTTAGGAAGCGATAGGCGAGTCTATGTTCGCCTGAGGCCGGGCGAGGGGCGGATTATCTGCGATGATCTTCATTCCGCGAATTGGATCCGACGCGCCAAATGTAAGCTGTTCCTGTAGATTTTTCTCGCAACCAATTTGATCTATCTTGACACCGGTTGCGATACCAATGTCATATTGGTCCTAAGAATCCCGAGATTGGTTTCAAATAGTTGCTAGAGGCAGCGAGCCGATGAACGTGACTGACAGCAAGGGATATCGAACCGTTTCGAGGAGGAGCGCCATAGATGGCGCCGTCACCGACGAAAGTGGGAGCGATGGTCACAGTCGCCTAACACTTAACGAACTCGCGCAGACGATGGACAGCCGGGGCCAGCCCCATGTTGAGAAGGTGCGATCTGAATGGAACCGAAGACGCCGTGACATGGCCCCGGTTCTAAAGGTCCATGAACTCAGTAAGAATTTCGGCGCGGTCAGGATCCTTAACGACGTCACTTTCCAGATGGCGGAAGGGGAGGTCATATCCCTTATCGGCGCGTCTGGCTCGGGAAAGAGCACGTTGTTGCGCTGCATAAATTTTCTGGAGACGCCGACCTCAGGGAGGATCGAGGTGATGGGCGACGCAATCTCCATCACCACCAATCGACCGGGCAAGAGCGAAATCACCAACCGCGCGAAGATCCGGCTCTTTCGCCAGCGGACTGGCATGGTGTTCCAGAACTTCAATCTCTGGCCGCACCGGACCGTGATCGGCAACGTGACAGAGGCGCTCGTCTACGTGCTCGGGAAAGGAAGGCGGGAGGCCGAGGATATGGCGCTTTCGGCGCTTTCCAAGGTGGGGATGGCCGAATTCCGCGACCGCTATCCCAGTCAGCTTTCAGGCGGTCAACAACAGCGCGTGGCGATCGCACGGGTGCTGGCGATGCGACCAAAGATCATGCTTTTTGACGAGCCCACATCCGCGCTCGATCCGGAACTCGTGGGCGAGGTGCTGAAGGTGATCCGCACGCTGGCCGAAGAGGGGGCGACCATCCTTCTCGTCACCCATGAAATGCGGTTTGCGCGCGACGTGTCGAGCCGAATGATATTCCTGCGCAAAGGTATCCTTGAGCAGGACGATGCGCCGGAAGAGTTGTTTCGCAACCCTGCCTCGGAGGCGGTGAAACGGTTTCTCTCCAGCGTCATGCCAGCCGCCGCGTGATCGCGGTTTTCTTCAGCAGAACAAGAAAAGGGGTAACACTCATGCTTTCAGTTCAAACGTTTCGTTCGATTTTCGTATCCGGTTTCATGCTCGCCGCCGCAGCCGGTGCCGCGCGCGCCGAGGAAGGCCTCCTACGCGTCGGCACGGAAGGGGACGCGCCGCTGTTCAGCATGGCCGACGCCAACGGAAACGTCACCGGCTTCGACGCCGACGTTGCCAACGGTATCTGCGCCGAACTCAAGATGAAGTGCAAATTCGTGGTGCAGGCTTTCAGTTCGCTGGTTCCCTCAATGGATAGCGACCGCTTCGACGTGATCATTTCCGGCCTTGGCATCACTGCCGAGCGCCAGAAGAAGATCGACTACTCCATCCCGTACGCCACCACGCCGCTCTATTTCGTGGTCCCCAAAGATTCCGCTCTTGCCGGGCTCAAGAGTCTCGAGGAGATCGAAAAGGCGCTCGCGGGAAAGAGTGTCGGCGTCGTGACAGGCACGACCTATGCCAAATTCATCGGCAAGCGGGCGACCAGCGCCGATCTCAAGACTTATGATGCCACCACTCAGCAGACCGCTGATCTTGCGGCTGGCCGCCTGGATGCCGCTTTCGGCGACTCCCCGACCTGGATGGATTTCCTCGCTACGCCGGACGGCGCCAACTTCACGAAGATCGATGTGAAGATTACGGCGATGAGCGATCCTGAAACCCTCGGCCACGGCATGGGTGTCGGCATGCGCAAGGGGAATGCCCAACTCAAGGCTAAGGTAGATGCCGCGCTCTGCAACATGATCGATGGAGGTAAGATCAAGGAGTCTTCCCTCAAGTGGTTCAAGGACGACTACACCATTCCGTGCAAGAAGTGATCCTCTCGCAACAACTGGCCGTCGCAGCCCGCGGCGGCCCGACGGGTGTCATCCATGTTTGAAACTATCTGGTTGCTGGTTGTGGAGCAGGGCTGGGGACTCGCTTTGCTGCGCGGCGCCTTCGTGACGATCTGCATCGGGCTGGTCGGCATGATGATCGGGTTGATCGCAGCCGTCCCGTTTGCCATAGCGCGCTGGCAGCGGGTCCCGGTGCTGTCCCAGATGATCGATGTCTACAGCATCGTCGTCCGCGGCGTGCCGGGTCTTCTTGTGATCTATCTCCTGTTCTTTGGCTCTGTCGACTGGGTGCAGAAGATAGCCGTTGCCTTCGGCTACCGAGACATGGCTGAAAGTGCCTACCCGTCCATTATCGGCATCCTCGCCATCGCGACCATTTCCTGCGCCTATTCGATCGAGGTGATGCGAGGCGCTTTGGAAGCCGTTCCCAACGGTCTTCTTGAAGCCGCGAAATCTTTGGCGTTGCCTCGATCGGTCACCTTTTTCAGAATCACGTTGCCGCTCGCGTTGAGACTTGCTCTCGGCGGGATTAACAATGTTTGGCAGATGACGATCAAGGATACTTCACTCGTTTCCATCGTCGGCATGCAGGAACTCATGCGTATGGCGGCTATCGCGGCGGGCATCACGCGCTCGCCACTTCTCTTTTACTGCATCGCTGCCTCGCTGTTCTTCGCTATGACAGCAGTCAGCCAGACCCTGTTCGGCCTGGCTGAGCGCCATATCAATCGCGGCTTCAGCGGAGGTTAGAATGGATTTCACCATTATTGCCTATGCGATTCCGTTCCTTCTCACCGGCGCAAAGACAACGCTTCTGATCTCGGTGTTCGGCGTGGGCTTAGGACTGCCATTCGGCATCCTGGTGGCGCTCGCGCGCACTTCGCGCAATCGCTTGGTTTGCACGGCGGCCGACGCCTATTGCGCCGTCTTTCGCGGCACGCCCATGCTGGTGCAGATATTCGTGATCTACTACGGATTAGGGCAGGTCGGGTTCTTTCGCTCCAACCCGGTGATTTGGTGGCTGATCGGCGACGGCCTGCACGCAGCCATTCTCGCGGTCCTGTTGAACACCGGTGCCTACACAGCCGAAATCTTTCGAACCGCGTTTTTATCCCTGCCGCGCGGGCTGATCGAGGCGGCGGAAGCCTGCGGCATGTCGCCTTGGATTATCTTGCGCCGGATTAAGTTCCCGCTGGCTTTGCGACAAGCGCTGCCATCCTACAGCAGTGAGGTTGCCATCATCGTCAAAGAATCCAGCCTCGCTTCGACCATCGCTGTGCTCGAAATCACCGGTTGGGCCAAACGCCTGATGAGCGAAACCTTCGCCATTATGGACATTTTCATCATCACCTCCGTCTTCTACCTCACCCTCAATGTCGTCGGACTGACTGCCTTGAAGCTTTTGGAGCGGCAACTTTGGTTCGAACGGCGTTCAACGCGCAGAAAGGCCACATCCCTATGTCCAAGTTGACGTTCATCGACCAGAATGTTCTTCCGCGCCCACGCGAAGGGCAGCCTCTGCCCGACCGCCTTGTGGAGGGCGATCCACGTTTTCTGAGCTGGGATATCGCCCAGACCGCAGACGGCGCCGTGAAGGCAGGGGTCTGGGAGGTCACGCCTGGCGCCTATCGTTCGATTAAGGGCGAGACTTTCGAGTTCTGCTACATCCTTTCGGGTGTCTCCGAACTCACTGAGGATGGCTGCCCGCCGCGCCGCATCGCGGCTGGCGACGCCTTCGTCATGCATCCGGGATTCACCGGCGTATGGCGTGCCATCGAAACCACGCGCAAACTCTGGGTCTCACGTGATTGACCGGTTTGCGCTGCCCGCCGACCCGACCAAAAGCTGGTATGTTCCCATGACCGCCGATTCCGCTGGCCCCTTCAAATCCACGCCCTATTGGTGGGAGGATTGCACCTTCTCTCCCCTCCCAGTCCGCCGGGTCGCCTCCAAATGCGACGTGGCGATCGTTGGTGGAGGCTATGCAGGACTTTCGGCGGCCATCGAGCTTGCTCGTGCCGGTCGCAGTGTTCAGCTTTTCGATCGCCAGTCGCTGGGGCAGGCGGCTTCCAGTCGTAATGGCGGCATGGCGAGCGGGAGCATTCGACCCGGGCGCAAGGAATTGATCAGAAGATTCGGCGAGGCCCGCGCCACCGAGATCCTGATGGAGGGAAAGGCCGCACGGGAAGACCTGTGGGCCTTTCTGAAGGAGGAGAAGGTGGAGTGTGACTTCCATCTCTCCGGCCTGTTCGTCGGCGCGATCAACGCTGATGAATGCGACGAACTCAGCCGCTCCGCCGATCTACTGCGGCGCTTTCTGGGCATCGAGGCTCATCCCGTCGGCCGGTTGGACGTGCCGACCTATATCGGGACGGATTTCTACACGGGTGGATTCGTGCGGATGGATACCGGTGGCCTGCATCCGGCCAAGCTGCTTGCGGGTATTATACGGGTGGCAATGGCAACCGGAGCGGTAATCCATGAGAACACAGCCGTTACGGGAACCATCGCCGAGGCCGGCGGGGTCCGTGTGAGAACGTCGCGCGGTGACGTTCTCGCCAGGAAGGTGCTGATCTGCACGGATGCCTATACCGACGGCTTCGATCCTTGGCTGCGACGCCGTATTGTGCCGGTGCGCAGCCGCATCATCGCTACCGAGCCATTGGCAGAAGGCGTCATGGACCGGTTGATGCCGAAGCGCATGATGTATGGCGATATGCGCCAGCTCAGCTATTACTATCGCCCTTCGGCGGACGGATCGCGCATCCTCTTCGGCGGCAGGGACGGCACCACGGCGGGTGACGCGCTGGCGCCGACCACCCATTTGCGCAGCGAACTTGGCCGAATTTTCCCCGAACTGAGGGGCGTCGGCCTGACGCATAGTTGGTTTGGCCAGGTCGCCATGCATCGCGACATGGTGCCTCGGATTTTCACCTCGGGTGATACGGTTTACGCCACCGGCTTCTGCGGCTCCGGAGTGGTCTGGGCCCGCTGGCTGGGCAAGAAGGCCGCCTTCAAGATCCTCGGCGAAACCGAAAAGGCTCAGTCCGCCTTCGATTTCGACCCCGCTCCGAAGGCCGTGCCGTTTTACCGCGGCAAGCCATGGTTCATCCCGCTTGTCTATTCCCTTTACGAATGGCGGGATAAGCGTGCGATGCGCCGTCGCCAGCCCGAAGCAAAGAGGCGATAACCTTGCTCTTCCTTGGGGACGGGCCCGCCGCGTACAGGAACTTCATCTTGTCTGGATGGCGCGCACCGCGTCCGTCGTGAAAACAGTGTCAGATGCCCCGCCTTGAATAGAACGACAGGCGATTAGCGTTCGAACGCGCCATTCCGCTCGGTTCGGCAATCTCAAAATTTTGGCGATGAGGCCTACTCACCCCATTGTCTCCGATCCGAGTATGTTGGCTCTCGCGGTCAAGATATGGCTATGCATTCTTTGTTCGGCCTGCCCACCATCGCGGTCAGTGATCGCCTGTAAGATCGCGCGATGATGAGCCGTATACTCCTGCATACGCTCTTTCGTCAGAGACAGCTCTTTCATGCGCCCCCAAAGACGCCCCGCCCGAAGCGAGTGAATACCTTCGTAGAGCGAGGCCAGCAATCCATTGCGGGCCGCCACCACTACCAGTTGATGGAACGCGGCGTCCCAACGCTCGAACTCCGCCAGCGTCGCGGCGGTACTGCCATGCTGGATGACCTTGTGCATCTCTTCAGTTTCATAGGGGGTCGCCCGCAACGCCGCGAGCGCCGCCACCTTCGGCTCGATGATTAATCGTGCTTCGAAGACCTCAGCGGGATAGGTCCACAGTTCTTTCCGGGAGGCATCGTGTGCGCGATACGGAGCGCTGGCAGTTGCCCCTCGCTCGGCGACGAAAGTGCCGCGCCCGACATGGCGAAGCAGGCGCCCCTCTTGCTCCATCTCGGCCAGCATGCGCCGGAGGGCCGTGCGGGGTAAACCTAGCTTGAGCGCGAGATCGCGCTCGGGCGGCAGCCGGTCGCCTGGCTGCAGTCCGGCCGCCTCGATGAAATCCCTCAAAACGACGGTCATGCGGCCACTCCACTAAGAAACGGGCGGATTTCTCTGCAACCAATTTGATCTATATTGACACCGGTTGCAATACCAATTTCATATTGGTTCCAGCAATCGACAGACTGGTTGCGCATGTTTTCTAAAGCCGCGAGAGGATGGGTGTGAGTCAGACAGCAAGGGATATCCAACCTTTTTGCGTGGATGCTGCGGCTATCATTGCAAGCGCTCCTGTGGATCTGCTGGTGGGCGGCAAATGGACAAGTGCAACCGGCAGCAATCGGTTTAATGTCGCCGATCCATCCAACGGGCGCACGATCGCATCTGTCGCAGACGGCGCAGTCGCCGACGGAATCCGGGCGATCGATGCTGCGGAGGCTTCTGCGACGATGTGGAGGCAAACACCCTCACGCCGGCGATCGGACATCCTGATGCGCTGCCACCAGCTCATGCGCGATCGTGCCGAATGGCTGGCGCAACTGATATCTCTGGAGAACGGCAAGGCCCTCCCGGACGCTCGCGCAGAGGTAACCTATGCCGCGGAGTTTTTCCGATGGTACGCCGAGGAGGGGGTGCGTACTCTCGGCGACATCGGCCAGGCGCCGGGCGGTGCAAACCGAATCCTGGTTCAATACCAGCCGATTGGCATCGCCGTTCTTGTCACGCCCTGGAATTTCCCTGCGGCCATGGCGACCCGCAAAATCGCCCCGGCGCTCGCGGCGGGTTGCACGTGCGTACTGAAGCCGGCGGCTGAGACTCCACTGACCGCGTTGGCGATCGGTGCGATCCTCATGGAAGCCGGTTTGCCCGAAGGTGCCGTCAACATCGTGACGACCACGGCCGCGGGGCCTGTGGTGAGCGCGATGCTGCACGACAGTCGGGTGCGCAAACTGTCATTCACGGGTTCGACCGCCGTTGGGCGCATCCTGTTGCGTGAGGCCGCCAACCGGGTCATCAGCTGTTCCATGGAACTCGGCGGCAACGCTCCTTTCATCGTGTTCGATGATGCGGATCTGGACGATGCCGTGGCCGGCGCCATGGTCGCCAAGATGCGCAACGGCGGAGAAGCCTGCACTGCGGCGAATCGCTTCTATGTGCAGCGCGGCATTTACGACGCTTTTGTCCGCCGGCTTACCCAGGAAATGTCCTCGCTTTCAGTGGGGCCGGGTCTCCAAGCGACGACCCAGCTCGGGCCCCTTATTACCGCGACGGCCGTGGAGAAGGTTGATCGCTTGCTGAAGGATGCCGTTGCCCGTGGGGCGCGTATCGAAACGGGCGGCAAACCGCGGCCTGGCGAGGGCTTCTTCTATCCTCCGACAGTCCTAGCTGACGTTTCCCCCGATTCCGACATCGCGAAGGAAGAGATCTTTGGGCCGGTCGCAGCGGTCACGCCCTTCGATACGGAAGACGAGGCTGTCCGGCTGGCGAACGACACGGAGTATGGCCTCATATCCTACGTCTACAGTAGTGATCTCAGACGCGCCCTGAGGGTCGCCGAACGCATCGAAAGTGGAATGGTCGGCGTCAATCGTGGCCTAGTTTCGGACCCGGCAGCGCCGTTCGGGGGGATGAAGCAAAGCGGGCTCGGCCGCGAGGGAGGGCATCACGGCCTGCTTGAATATCTCCAACCAAAATACGTCGCGACCAACTGGTAATACCGCAAAATCGCTTCTCCGCCGAGTTGCGCCACATATCGGTCGTGCAGGTTTACGCTAGCTACTTCTGGGAAACCGACAAGCCTGCTTGCGGGCCCTTCCGGTTCTTCGAGACTGGAACTTATGATATCCCACGCACGTCAACGATTGGGCGAGCAGCCGCGTCGAGTCCTTTCCCCTTGCCAACGCCGCCACCTTCCCCTAATCTCCCTTGTGAGAAAACCTTTTCCCAAATCGCCCCGCGCCCGCTGACCTGACCCGTCATCTTCGCGCAGGGCGATAAGGGAAAACCTTTTCCCAACTCAGGGATGCGCCTCGAACCATGTCCGCCGACGCCGAGCCAGCGCCAGTTTCCGCCAAGCCGCCGGTCACCCTGCGCGAGGTGGCGGCTGCGGCCGGCGTCAGCGTGGCGACGGCGTCCAAGGCGCTGAACGGGCAGGGGCGCATGACCGCCGAGACGCGCGAGCGCATTCGTGAGGTGGCGCAGCGTCTCGGCTTCCGGCCGAACCACCTGGCGCAGAGCCTGCTGCGCAAGCGCTCCTTCACCGTCGGCCTGCTCACCAACGATACCTGTGGCCGCTTCTCGCTGCCGCTGATGGCCGGCGTTTCGGATGCGCTGGTCGACAATGGCGTCTCGGTGTTCCTGTGCAACGTCGAGGACGACGCGCGGCTCGGCCAGCTGCATGT
>NZ_RZSN01000056.1:0-31544 GCF_003997315.1 Mesorhizobium sp. M1A.F.Ca.IN.020.04.1.1 | reverse complement strand
GCCGGGGCGCCGATTGCGGTGCTCGACATTCCGCTGCTGTTCGAGACCGGCGGCCGCAATCGCGTCGACAAGGTCGTGGTCGTCACCGCGCCGGCCGAGATCCAGCGCGCCCGCGTGCTCGCCAGGCCCGGGATGAGCGAAGATAAATTCGCTTCCATCCTCGCCAAGCAGGTGCCTGACGCCGAGAAACGCCGTCAGGCGGATTTCATCGTCGACACCGGCCAGGGTTTTGATGCCGCACGTGCGGCGGTGGCAGCCATCGTCAGCGAATTGACCGGGGATAAATCCGGCAAAAACGCTTCCTGACGGCCGCTGTCAGCAGTCCCCATTGCCATTTTGTTCCGGTTTGTGATTCTGCTCTTTAGAGCGGACTGATTCGAATGCGTGAGATCATCTTCGACACCGAAACCACCGGCCTCGATTTGCGCGACGACCGCATCATCGAGCTCGGCGGCGTCGAGCTGGTCAACCGTTTCCCGACCGGCCGCACCTTCCACAAGTTCATCAATCCGCAAGGCCGCGCCATTCACGCCGAGGCGCAGGCCGTGCATGGCATCAGCGCGGCCGATCTGGCCGGCAAGCCGACCTTCGCCGAAATCGCCGAGGAATGGCTGGCCTTCACCGACGGCGCCAAGCTGATCGCCCACAACGCCACTTTCGACCTTGGCTTCCTCAACCTCGAATACAGCCGGCTCGGTCATCCGGCCATCGATCCCGGCCGCATCGTCGACACGCTGGCGATCGCGCGCCGCAAGCATCCGATGGGTCCGAACTCGCTGGACGCGCTTTGCCGCCGCTACGGCATCGACAACACCCGCCGCACCAAGCACGGGGCGCTTCTCGACTCCGAATTGCTGGCCGAGGTCTATATCGAGCTCATCGGCGGCAAGCAGGCGGCACTGGTCCTGGAAACCGTGGCCGTGCAGGTGAACGGCAGCGGCGAAGTCGCCGATATCGACATTTCGATCGGCGCAAGGCCGATCGCGCTGCCGCCGCGCCTCACCGAGGCGGATCGGGCGGCACATGCCGGGCTGGTCGGCACGCTCGGCGAAAAGGCGTTGTGGCTGAAGGTGGTGGCCGCAGGGTGAGCGGGGCGCTCCCGGCGCCAACCGACGCGATTGGCCGAACCGCCATCCCTTCATCATACCCGGGCTTGACCCGAGTATCCATGCCGTGACCCTTGCCGCGGAGCGCAACGGTGCAGAATTCTGTAATCGCAGCAGCGCCTTAGCGTCACGGCATATGTTCTAACGTCGCTCCGCTCCTTGCTCGGCCCCAGAATGACGACCTAACGAATGTCGTCGCTAATCCAGACGTCTCAAGAAAAAGCCCGGCGCGAAGCCGGGCTCTCGATACGATGGGTGGTGAGTCTCCTCAGCTCACCTGGACCTTGCTGGCGGCCTGGTCCTCGGCGATGCGCTGCTGGAACATCTGCGCGAAATCGATCGGGTCGAGCATCAGCGGCGGGAAGCCGCCGTTGCGGGTGGCGTCCGCGATGATCTGGCGCGCGAAGGGGAAGAGCAGCCGCGGGCATTCGATGAACAGGATCGGCAGCATGTGCTCCTGCGGGAAGCCGCTGATGGCGAAGACGCCGCCATAGACCAGTTCGACGTTGAACAGCACTTCCTGGTCGAAGGAGGCCTTGGCATTCAATGTCAGATTGACGTCGAACTGCTTGTCCGAAAGCGGGTTGGCGTTGACGTTGACATTGATGGCGATGCCCGGGGCCTTGTCGCGGCCGCGCAGCGAATTCGGCGCGCCGGGGCTTTCGAAGGACAGGTCCTTCACATATTGCGCAAGCACGTTGAGCGAGGGCTGTTCCTGTTTGCCGTTGCCATTGGCGGCGGCTGCCGCGGCATCATCATTGCTGGCCATTAGCCTTTGTCCTTTTGCCTGGGCAGCATTGCTGACCGGATTGAAATCGGGGGTTCGCTATCATGCTCGGCAGGACAAGACAAGTTTTGCGCGCCGCCTGAAACTGCGCAGCCGTTTCGGGGCGACGGCGCGCATGAGACAGCTATTCGAGCGGACCCTGAAGAGAGCTAGTCGTCTTTCAGCCGCCGCCAAGGGGAATTGTGATCCGGCCCGCGCTTGTAGTCGTCCTGGCGCGAAAAGTCGCTGTCATCGAGATCGATGACCCTGTCGCGGCGGCGGGCCGAAAAGCCGCTGCTGAAGCTAGTCGCCATCACGATGCGGTTCTTGAGCAGGCGCCAGGCAAGATCGCGCACCGGCGGCAGGAGCAGCAGGATGGCGACAATGTCGGTGATGAAGCCCGGAATGATGAGCAGGAGTGCCGCCAGCACGATCATCGCGCCATGCGCGAGTTGGCGGCTTGGATCGCGCCCGGCATCCATTTCCGTCCGCACCCGAGCCATCACGCCGAAACCCTGGTGCCGAAGGAGCAGGCTGCCGGCAATGGTGGAGAGGATGACGAGCCCAATCGTCGCCAAAGCGCCGACTTCGCGGCCGACGATGACGAAGCCGGCGATCTCCAGAAGCGGCAGCAGGAGCAGGAACAGGGGAATGAACGAAATGCGCAAATTAAGACCGGTCGCTTTCTTCTTTTGCGGGCCTCGCGGGAAATCGCCGCTGGCACTAGGACCTTTAGATAGGTATGGCTGGCTTTGATTTGAATGATTGCGCCCGCCGTTCTATATGCTTTGGGTAATGAACGCTATGCGACCGCCGCCATTCTAGGGGCTCTGGTGGTCCGGCCTGGACAGGGATCGAATTGGCGGAAGATATGGGTTTCTTCGACTTCGGCACGATTTTCTTTTTGATTGCGGCGGTTGTGATCTTCTTCCAGCTTCGCAACGTGCTGGGCCGTCGCACCGGAAACGAACGCCCGCCCTTCGATCCTTATTCGGCAAGCCGCACGCGCGAGCAGGACGCGGCGCAGAAGTCCGAGAATGTGGTGTCGCTGCCGCGCAAGCGCATGCCGGGGGAACCGGCGGCGGAGACCTATGCCGCGATCGACGCTTTCGCCAAGCCGGACAGCGATCTCAACAAAGGCCTGCGCGCGATCAAGGACAACGATCCGTCCTTCGATCCGAAGACCTTTATCGACGGCGCCAAGATGGCCTATGAGATGATCGTCATGGCCTTTGCCGACGGCGACCGCAAAACGTTGAAGAGCCTGTTGTCGCGCGAGGTCTATGACAGCTTCGTCGCCGCGATCGGCGAGCGCGAGGCGAAAGCGGAAAAGATCCAGTCTTCCTTCGTCGGCATCGACAAGGTCGATGTCGTCGCCGCCGAGATGAAGGGCACCGAGGCGCATATCACGCTGCGCATCGTCAGCGAGCTGATCTCGGCGACCCGCGACAAGGTCGGCGCCGTCATCGACGGCGATCCGGAAAAAGTCGCCGAGGTCAAGGACGTCTGGACCTTCTTCCGCGATACCCGATCGCGCGATCCGAACTGGAAGCTGGTCGCCACGGAAGAAGAAGATTGACCTAGAGCATGATGCCGAAAAGTGTGGAGCGGTTTTCGGACGCCATCATGCTCCATCTCTTTAATATGGAGCCGGATTCAGATTTCAGGTCGATCCGGCCTGAAATCATCCGGCTCTAGTGGCGGCTGTCATGTCGCTGTCTTCGGCATTCAAGGAAAAATCCTTCGGCGACCTGCCCGGCTGGGACGAGGATGATCACCTCGCCGCCTTCGCGGCGTTCAAACGTTCGGCTTGCCACGTCCTGACCAAGCCCTATCGAACAGGCTCGCTCGGCGTCGCGTTCGCCGCTTTCGCCGAGGCCTACACTGAGGCGCGTTCCGTTTCGCCGGCGAATCGGTCGGAGGCGCGGTCCTTCTTCGAGCGCCATTTCGCTCCCGCTTTGGTGGCGGCCGAAAGCGGCGGCGCCGGCCTCGTCACCGGCTTCTACGAGCCGGAGGTCGAGGCCTCGCCGGTGAGGACGGAGCGGTTCACGGTGCCGCTGCTCTCCCGTCCCGCCGATCTGGTCGACATCGACGATAAAAATCGTCCCCTCGGGATGGATCCCTATCTCGCCTTCGCGCGCGCGACGACGACAGGTCCGGTCGAATATTTCGATCGCGGCGCCATCGAGCGCGGCGCGCTGTCCGGGCGGAACCTCGAGATTGCCTGGCTCGCCGACAAGGTCGATGCCTTCTTCATCCATGTGCAGGGAGCGGCGCGGCTGAAGATGGCCGATGGTCGGCTCTGCCGCGTCACCTATGCCGCAAAATCCGGCCAGCGCTTCACCGGGCCGGGCAGGATCTTGAGCGAGACCGGCGAAATCCCGCTGGAAAAAGTGACGATGCAGTCGATCCGCGCCTGGTTCAAGGCGCATCCTGAGCGGGTCGACGAGATCCTCTGGCAGAACCGCTCCTACATCTTCTTTCGTGAGGCGCCGGTCGACGACCCGGAGCTCGGTCCCATTGCCGCCGCCAAGGTGCCGCTGACGCCCGGCCGCTCGGTCGCCGTCGACCGGCTGCTGCACACCTTCGGCACGCCCTTCTATATTGTTGCGCCGACGCTCACCGCTTTCGGCGGAAAACCGTTCCGGCGGCTGATGATCGCACAGGACACCGGCTCAGCCATCACCGGAGCGGCGCGAGGCGATCTCTTCGCCGGCTCGGGCGATGCCGCGGGCGAGATCGCCGGCGTCGTGCGTAACGCCGCCGACTTCTATGCGCTGGTTCCGCGCGGGCTGGTCGACAGGGGGTACGCGTGAACCGCCGTCACGACACGCTGAGCGACGACGATCGCATCCTCTGGAACCTGGTGGCGCGCACGACACGGCCCCTCAAAGGCAAGGCCGCGGTCGAGATTCCCGATATTGTCGAGCCGACGCCGGCGCCGGCGCCCACGCCCGCCAACGGCGTTCCCGCCGCTGCCGCGAAGCCGAAGCCGCAGCACGTCGCGCATTCGCTTGACGACCAGACCCACGAGAAACTGAAAAAAGGCCGGCTGCCGATCGAGGGCAGAGTCGATCTGCACGGCATGACGCAGGACGAGGCCTATTCGCTGCTCCTCACCTTCCTGCACCGCGCCCATGCCGGCGGCATCCGCTATGTGCTGGTCATCACCGGCAAGGGCTCATCGTCCGGCGGCGACGGCATCCTGCGCCGCTCGGTGCCGCACTGGCTGTCGACCCCGGCTTTCCGGCACCTGGTCTTGAGCCACGATCACGCCGCCCGCAACCATGGCGGCTCGGGCGCGCTCTATGTGCGGCTCAGGCGGACGCGCGCATGAGGACGCCGGCCATGAGGACGCAACTGTGACCCCGTTCGGCGAAAGGCTGAGGGCGCTGCGCGCCGAGCGCGGCGTCAGCCAGAAGGCGATGGCGCAGGCCATCGGCGTCAGCGCCGCCTATCTGTCGGCGCTCGAGCATGGCCGCCGCGGCGCGCCGACCTGGACGCTGATCCAGAAGATCATCGGCTATTTCAACATCATCTGGGACGACGCCGAGGACCTTGCCCGCCTCGCCGAAACCTCGCATCCACGGGTCAGGATCGATACGTCGGGCCTGTCGCCGGCCGCGACCGAACTGGCCAATCTTCTGGCCGAGAGCATCGAGAAGCTGGACGAGGCGGAGCTGCGCCGCCTCAGCGCGTCGATTCGTGCGGCGCTGAGAAGGTAGGTCCCGAGATCTACTGCACCGAGCCGACCAGCAGCTGCTGGCCATCGCGGATCGACACCCAGCGGCCGGTGTTGTCGATCGCCTGGCGCTTGAGATAACGGTAGCCGGTCTCATCCCAGGCTTGGACCTTATCGGTCAAATTGTCGAGGATGTAGTCACCCTTATCGGTGCGCACCGTCAGCACGGAATGGCCTTCGCCGTCGGGCTTGCGCACTACGGTGATCAAGAGATCCGCAAGCGAGATGCCCATGCGGTAGAGCTGGCGCCGCTTCTCCAGCACATAGTCCTCGCAGTCGCCAAAGCCGTTGTCCGGATAGGTCCAGACCTCGTCCTTGCCGTAATTGTCGAGATCGCTCATCGGCTTGACGGCGGCGTTGACCTTGGCGGTCACGTTGATCAGCTTGCGCCACAGAGCATCGGTCAGCTTGGCCGGCGCGAGATTGGCCGGGCGAATGTTGCATTCGCTCGGATGCGTCTTGCAGAAATCATAATGTCCGATCGGCTGCGAGGTCAGGCCGCCGGTGGTCATAGCGCCGGCAGCCCATGCCGGAACCGCCCAGTGGGCCGAGATCGCCAGCCCTGCGACTGCACACAAACGCAGCATCCGCGCCATCGGTGAGGAAGTCATTGTCCCCCGGGGTCCGCCCTTGTTTATTAACGAAACGTTAAGGGGGATTTACAGTCCGTGTCAATTGAAGACAACGGCTAGTTTGGTGGCATGGTTACCCGCCAGGCCCGCATAGCGGCAGTTTGGCAACAGCGGCCTGGGACGACTCAAGAACCCGCCCGTCGCCGGTCAGCCCTGAACATTGGTTGCACGGAAAGGTCACGCGCTTTGAGCGGCGCCGAGTTGCGTCCGCTTCCCGCTCAGCTCTTGGCGGAACGGACCAGCTTCGGCTTCGCCGCCAGGCGGGTCTGGCGGCCGTAGCTGGAGATGAAGTCCAGAATGCGCGGCACGATCTCCGATCGGAACCGCGAGCCGTTGAAGACGCCGTAATGGCCGACGGCCGGCTGCATGTAGTGGGCTTGGCGGTCGGCCGGAATGTTCACGCAAAGCTCATGCGCGGCCTGGGTCTGGCCGAGCCCGGAAATGTCGTCGTTCTCGCCCTCGACGGTGAACAGCGCGACATTGCGGATCGCCTGGGGATCGACGGCCTCGCCGCGATGCGTCATCTCGCCCTTCGGCAAGGCGTGGCGGACGAACACCGTATCGACCGTCTGCAGGTAGAACTCCGCCGTCAGGTCCATCACCGCCAGATATTCGTCATAGAAGTCACGGTGCTTCTCGGCGCTGTCGCCGTCGTTTTTCACAAGGTGCATGAAGAAGTCCTTGTGGGCGATGATGTGGCGATCGAGATTCATGCTCATGAAGCCCGAAAGCTGCAGGAAACCGGGATAGACATCGCGGCCGAAGCCGGGCACCGGCCAGGGCGCCTGCATGATGACGTTCTCGCGGAACCAGTCGGTGCCCTTTTCCCCGGCGAGCAGATTGACCGCGGTCGGATTGCGGCGGGTGTCGATCGGCCCGCCCATCAGCGTCATGGTCGACGGCACGAAGGGGTCGCCGCGCTTTTCCATCAGCGCCACCGCCGCCAGCACCGGCACCGAGGGCTGGCAGACTGCCATCACATGGGTATCGGGACCCAGCGCGTGGAACATCTCGATGACATAGTCGATATAGTCGTCGAGATCGAAGCTGCCCTGCGACAGCGGGACCATGCGGGCGTCGACCCAGTCGGTGATGTGCACGTCGGCGTCAGGAAGCATCGCCTCGACCGTGCCGCGCAGCAGCGTCGCATAATGGCCGGACATCGGCGCCACGATCAGTAGCTTCGGATCGGGCTTGCGGCCCGCGGGAAGCTGGCGCTCGAAGCGGACGAGGTTGCAGAACGGCTTCGACCACACGGTTCGTTCGGCGACGTCGACGCTCTTCCAGTCGACCACCGCCTTGGTCAGGCCGAATTCAGGCTTGCCGTAGCGGCGCGTCGTGCGCTCGAAGAGTTCCGCGGCTGCCGCGACCGAGCGTCCGAGCGCCGTATGCGAAACCGGATTGAGCGGGTTGGAATAGAAGAACCGCACCGCATCTGCGTAAAGGCGGGCGGGCTGCAGCGCCGCATGGTTCAGTTCGTAGAGCTGGTAGAACATCAAGAACCCCGCTGCTGCCTGACGACCAAAGGGCCGACGAGCAGCGCCGAGCCTTGAATGTCTCGCAGTGAGGTTAACAAGATATTGTTGCGATGCAATACGTCAATTGCCGTGACGAATGCTGCTTTGGTCCAAACTGTTGAAAACTCGCCACGTATGGCGGAGCCGGCTCACTGTGCGCTGCCGCAATGTGTAGGAAATATGTCCGGCTCCCTCTTGCCGGACATCGACATCTTAAACGCGCGCCATGCAGACCGCGGTGTGGCCCGAGCCGATGAAGCCGAGCTGGGTGGCGGCGCCGCGGGAGAGGTCGAGCACGCGGCCCCGGACGAACGGGCCGCGATCGTTGATGCGCACGACGACGCTGCGGCCGTTGTTCTTGTTGGTGACCCTGAGCTTGGTGCCGAACGGCAAGCTGCGGTGCGCTGCAGTCAGCGCGGCGGGGTTCATGCGCTCGCCGGAGGCGGTTCTGGAATGCAGCGCGTACCAGGAAGCGCGGCCGCATTGTGCGGCGGCTGAAGAGGCGGAAGAGGCGCCAGCCATCAGGCCAGCCGCGATCGTTGCCGCGACAAGCGCGGTGCGGTTGGTTTTATTCATCTTTTGGGGGTGGGCTCCGTTATAGACAACCCGCCGTAAGTGCCGAATGAGGCATGAAATGCGGCAAGCGTCTGGCGGTTCCATGGCAAAGGCACACGTTTGGAGTCGCGTCGAAACAGTTTGTCATGACATCTCCCGCGAGCGCCAGCGTATTCTTCATGGAGACCGACGCGGTTTTGCAGGAAGTCCCGAGTAGGAGCGGCCCTCGGGGCGCAAGTAAAAGCGGAAGCGATTGCTTCGCTTCCTTCTGCTCCTTTACTGCGCGCGCGTTCCGGTGAAGGATCGACTTTGCGCGGGGATCTCGCCGATGCGACTGATCAGGAATTTACTGGCGCTGATCGGCCTCCGTTGGGCAAACCGCCCGCGCGTTTGATCCGACCGGCAAGATGGCGCCGCGCGTCCGGTTGGACGGTCGAAGCGACGCGCGCAGACTCCCGCCGTCGGACCGCTGACGCCGGGCACCTCTTCGAGATCGACGCCATCCCGACATCCGCGCGCAACGCGCGAAGCTCAGCAAGCAGTTGCTGGGGTGAAATTTCTGCTGAGGTCGGCGCTCTACGGCGCCCCCCTCTGGCCTGCCGGCCATCTCCCCCACAGGTGGGGAGATCAGATGTCGCGTCGACTTTCGCCAATCGCCAACATTTGCAAGCAAGGGCGCCAAGGGTCGAGCTCCAATCTCCCCCCTTGTGGCGGAGATGTCCGGCAGGACAGAGGGGGCGCTGTCCCGCCGGCTTTCAACATTTAGAGGCGGTGTGCTGCGCCGCGCGCGAAATTCCATTCCGCCACTCGTCGCCGGAATGGCACGATCTATCTTCTTTCCGGATGAAAAGGGCTGGAAAAGACAACAGCGTGTGATCTGTGAACCCGGCATGGCGTTCGGCGGCATCATGCGCAGACTGGTGACGGCCGATCCCGTCGGAACTGCTTCCCATGGAGGGTCCGAGATGAGCGTGCACAGGAAAGCGGCGCCGGACGGCGCGGAAAGCGTTTTGTCGCGGTTGCGTCCGCCTTACGCCTCCGTGCTCGACCTGATCGGCCAGACACCGATGGTCGAGCTCACCAAATTCGATACCGGCAAGTGCCGGCTGTTCATCAAGCTCGAGAGCCAGAACCCCGGTGGCTCGATCAAGGACCGCATCGCGCTGTCGATGATCGCGGCCGCCGAGAAGGATGGCAGGCTGAAGCGCGGCGGCACCATCGTCGAGGCCACCGCCGGCAACACCGGCCTCGGCCTCGCCCAGGTCGGCATTCCCAAGGGCTACCGCATCATCCTCGTCGTGCCCGACAAGATGTCGCGCGAGAAGATCCAGCATCTGCGCGCTCTGGGCGCCGAGGTGCGCATGACCCGCTCCGATGTCGGCAAGGGCCATCCCGAATATTACCAGGACATGGCCGAGAAGATCGCCGCCGAAATTCCCGGCGCCTTCTATGCCAACCAGTTCGCCAATCCCGCCAATCCGCTGGCGCACGAAAGCACCACCGGCCCGGAAATCTTTTCGCAACTCGAAGGCGATGTCGACGCGGTGGTGGTCGGCGTCGGTTCCGGCGGCACGCTCACCGGTGTCGGCCGCTTTTTCGCGAAGCATTCGCCGAAGACCGAGATGGTGCTTGCCGATCCGGTCGGCTCGGTGCTGGCGCCGTTGATCAAGACCGGCAAGATGACAGAGGCCGGCAGCTGGACCGTCGAAGGCATCGGCGAGGATTTCGTGCCGCCCAATGCCGATCTGTCGCTGGTCAAGAAAGCCTATTCCATCCCCGACAAGCAGAGCATGCTGGCGGTGCGCGACCTGCTGTCCAAGGAAGGCATCCTGGCCGGCTCGTCCTCCGGCACGCTTCTGTCGGCGGCACTGCGCTACTGCCGCGATCAGACGACGGCCAAACGCGTGGTCACCCTCGTCTGCGACAGCGGCAACAAATATCTGTCGAAGGTCTTCGACGACATCTGGCTCGCCGAGCAGGGCTTGGCCGACCAAGAGCAGCACGGCGACCTGCGCGACCTCGTCATGCGCTCGCCGCGCACTGGTGACATCGTGACCGTTGGCCCCGAGGAAACCCTGCTCAACGCCTATGGCCGCATGCGCCGCTCCGATGTCTCGCAGCTACCGGTGCTGGATGACGGCAAGCTCGTCGGCATCGTCGACGAGAGCGATATCCTGGCCAAGGTCGACGGCCCCTATGACGGCCGCTGGGATCGCTTCAACGCCCCGGTGCGCACGGCCATGACCTCGAACCTGCACACGCTGCAGGCCAGCCAGACGCTCGACGCGCTGCTCCCCGTCTTCGACCGCAACGAGGTCGCCATCGTCTTCGAGGGCGACGAATTTATCGGCCTGATCACCCGTATCGACCTGATCAACCATCTGAGGCGTCGCGCAAAATGACTTCGAACGGCAAGAACCGCCTGGCCTTTTCCACTCGCACCATCCATGGCGGCCAGAGCCACGATCCGCTGACCGGCGCGGTGATGGTGCCGATCTACGCCACCTCCACCTATGGCCAGCAGTCACCCGGCGTGCACAAGGGTTTTGAGTATGCTCGCAGCCAGAACCCGACGCGCTTCGCCTTCGAACGGGCCGTCGCCGACCTCGAAAGCGGCACCGCGGCCTTCGCCTTCGCCTCAGGCCTGGCCGCGATAGCCACGGTGCTGGAGCTTTTCGACGCCGGCGCCCATGTGGTGGCCACCGACGACATCTATGGCGGCTCGTTCCGGCTCATGGAGCGGGTGCGCAAGCGTTCCGCCGGCCTGCAGGTCAGCTTCGCCGACTTCACCGATCTCGCCGCCGTCGAGAGTGCGATCCGCTCTGAGACAAAGCTGCTCTGGGTCGAGACGCCGACCAACCCGCTGCTGCGCGTCGTCGACCTCGAAGGCCTGGCGGCGCTGGCCAGGCGCAAAGGCCTGCTGACTGTCGCCGACAACACTTTTGCCAGCCCCTACATCCAGCGGCCGCTGGAGCTCGGCATCGACATCGTCGTCCACTCGACGACGAAATACTTGAACGGACATTCCGACATGGTCGGCGGCGTGGCGGTCGTCGGCGACGACAAGGATTTGGCCGATCGGCTGAAATTCCTGCAGAACGCCATCGGCGCCATTTCCGGCCCGTTCGACAGTTTTCTGGCGCTGCGCGGCATCAAGACGCTGGCGCTTCGGATGGAGCGCCATTCCGCCAACGGCCTGAAGATCGCGCAGTGGCTGGAAGCCCGCAAGGACGTGCGCCGCGTCATCTACCCCGGGCTGGCGAGCCACCCGCAGCACGAGATCGCCAAGCGCCAGATGCACGCCTTCGGCGGCATGATCTCGGTCGACCTCGACCGCGACCTCGCCGGCACCAAACGCTTCCTCGAACGCACGCAGCTTTTCACGCTCGCCGAAAGCCTCGGCGGCGTCGAAAGCCTGATCGAGCATCCGGCGCTGATGACGCACGGCTCGATCCCCGCGGAAAAGCGCGGGGCGATCGGGATATCGGATTCGCTGGTGCGGCTGTCGGCCGGTATCGAGGATGGCGATGATCTGATCGCGGATCTGGAGCAGGCGTTGCGGGGGTGAGTGCCTTCGAGGATCAATCGTTGTGATCCTTCGCGCCCCCCTCTGTCCTGCCGGACATCTCCTCCACGAGGGGGGAGATTGGCTGTTTCATCGCCTCACCCTTGCTGCAACGCCGGTAATTTGCGAAAGCCGCCGTGACATCTGATCTGCCCCCTTGAGGGGGAGATGGCCGACAGGCCAGAGAGGGGCGCTGTCCCGCCGACATCTCGGTGCCTGTGCCATTGCAGACCGCAATCCACCGACTAAACTGCCTGCCAACATGCGATCTCCGGAGGCGTGATGCGCGTGATCGTGTTGGGTGGCGGCGTTGTCGGCGTCACCACTGCCTATCAGCTGCAGAAGGACGGGCACGAGGTGGTCGTCCTCGAGCGCCAGAGCCAAGTCGCCGCCGAGACCAGCTGGGGCAATGCCGGCATGATCGCGCCGGGACATTCCTTCGTCTGGTCGTCGCCCAGGGCGCCATTAATCCTGTTGAAATCGCTGGTGCTGAAGGACCAGGCGCTGCGCTTCAAGCTGGCGGCCGATCCGAGGCTTTACAGCTGGTCGTGGCTGTTCCTGATGGAATGCACGGCCGAGAAGGCCAGGCGCAACACGCTGCTCAAGCATCGGCTTGCCGTCTATTCGCAGAGCGTGCTGCACGAGGTGATTGCCGACGAGCAGATCGACTACGACCGCAACGATCGCGGCATTCTCTATTTCTATCGCAGCCAGCAGGCGCTCGATAAAGGCGTCGAGCATATGCGGCTGCTTGAATCAGACGGCCAGCTGATCAAGGTGCTCGACCGCGACGCCATCGTCGCCCTCGACCCGTCGCTGGCTTCCGCGCGGGAGATCGCCGGCGGCATCCATTGCCCGACCGATGAGACCGGTGACCCGGCCAAATTCACCCGGGCGCTCGCGGCGAAGGTCGCCGAGCGCGGCGGCGAAATCCGCACCGGCACGACCATCATCGGCATCGAGACCTCGGGCGATGGCGTGGCACAGGTGCTGACCGACAAGGGCAGCGTCAAGGGCGACGCCTATGTGCTGGCGCTCGGCTCCTACAGCCCGCTGATCGCGAAGACGGTCGGTATCAGCCTGCCGATCTACCCGATCAAGGGTTATTCGCTGACCATTCCGATCGGCAACCGGCCTCGGCCGCCGACCATAGCGGCGATCGACGAGCACAATCTGGTCGCCGTGTCGCGCTTCGGTGACCGGCTGCGCGTCACCGCGACGGCGGAATTCGCCGGCTACGACACCAGCCACAGGCCGGCCGATTTCGCCTTCATGAAGGGCGTGACGCAGGAGCTTTATCCCGAGGGCGCCGACTATGACCGCGCCGAGATGTGGGCGGGCTTGAGGCCGATGACGCCGAACAATCTGCCCGAATTCGGGTGCCGCCGCCTCGGCAATCTCTATCTCAACACCGGGCACGGCCATATCGGCTGGACCATGTCGCATGGCTCGGCGCGCATCACCGCCGACCTGATCGCCGGCCGCAAACCGGCCATCTCGATGGACGGTCTTTTGAATTGAGAGCATGATCCCGGGGGATCGGCCAAGAAAGGGAATGCCATGTCTATCAGCGCGGCTGCTACCCGCCCTCAATCTTCGGGACCGGTCGATCCCAAGCCGGTCGATCTGGGCGTGCTGCCGTCCGAACTCGACGGCGGCCTTGCCTCGCGCGCGGCGATCGGGCTTGCGATCCTCGCCACCGACCAGACGCTGGAGCATGAGTTCCGCGCGTTGGTGCGCATTCCGGGCGTCGCCTTCTACGAGGCCCGCCTCTTCAACGACAACGACATCACCCCCGACACGCTGCGCGCCATCGGCCCGCGCATCGCGCCGACCGTCGACCTCATCCTGCCCAGCATCCCGCTCGACGTCGTCGGCTTCGGCTGCACCTCGGCCACCATGACGCTCGGCGAGGAAGCCGTCTTCGCCGAGATCAGGAAGGCGCGGCCGGGCGTCGCCTGCACCACGCCGGTGACGGGCGCGCTTGCCGCCTTCAAGGCGCTCGGCGCCAAGGGCATCGGCCTGCTGACGCCTTATGCCCCCGAGATCAACCAGGGCCTCGTCACCTATTTCACCGGACGCGGCCTCGACATTGCCGCCGTCGCCACTTTCGACCGGCGCGACGACCGCGAGGCGGCCCGCATCTCGCTCGCCTCGATCGAGGCCGCGGCCGAGCGCATGGCGTCGGCGCCCGGCGTGGACGCGATCTTCATCTCCTGCACCAGCCTGCGCGTCGCCGAGGCGGTGGCGGATCTCGAACGGCGCATCGGCATTCCCGTCACCTCGTCCAACCACGCCATGGCCTGGCACTGCCTGCGGCTCGCCGGCATCGACGACGTCGTGCCTTCCGGCGGCCGGCTGTTCGCGTTGCCCGTTGTTCCTTCCACCCGCCGACCAGAGCCGACCGCCCTTTGACAGCATGCCAGGAAGGCTAGCCCCTTCTTTGAGCGTTTGTGCTCGGTGCTATCCCTTATCTCCGACCAATCAGCGCCACGGCATCGGCCCGAGCCATGGAAGACAGGTCCAAGATCGTTGCCTGCGAACTGGTGACCATCTCGACTGGCCATTCGGTCAGGACCTGGCGCATCTGGTAGGCGAGCAGAGCTTCATTGGCTTCCTCGATCGAGTAAGCGAGCGGCCAGCCGATGCGGTCGAGAATCGGTTTCACCTTACCCGTTCCCTTGATCTGGTCGATGGCGATCACCGGCTTGCCTTTTGAAAGCCCATAGAGCGAGCCGTGCAGCCGCGTTGTCAGTACCAGGTCAACGGTCTCGAACTGTTGCTCGATCTTTGTTGCCTCATTCCCGGGCCTCAACACTGTGTCGATCGGCTCGGTATCGAGACCGAAGGTTTCGGCAAGTTGCAACAAAAGACGCTCAGCTTTCGCCCATTCGGTCATGCCGTCGCCGTAATCCCGCTGGTCGCCACGCAAGCACAGTCCAGCCTTCAGCCGCTTGCCGGGCTCAGGTGCCGCGCAAGGCAGAGAACGCGAAATGGCGAGATCGAAGGATTGTCTTGATAGGCCGTCGCGCGCCAGCACGGCTTCGAAGCGGGCAGCCATCTGCCGGTGCCGGGAAATGACGCTGACGCCAACCGCGAGCTTCCTCGCTTTCCGGTGCACCGCTAGCAGGTCTACCAATTCGTCGGTCTGAACGATGGGGCCGCAGACGAACACTAGCGTTTCGATTTCGCGGCGCACGTCGAACAGGTCCCTCACCTGGCAGTGGTCCACAATGCCCAAGGCCGGATGGCTCAGAACTTGATGGTCATGGCCGGCCCGGCGTAGCGCCGCCGATAGGTTTTCTACCGCATGCAGATCGCCGACAGTCGCCCCGCCGCCGCCTTCGAAACTTCCCCACCAAACAAGCGAAATAGGCGAGGCGGCGGTGCGCCTCAGCAATCTGTGACGACGCTTAAAGGACCGGCATTTGCGGCTGAGCAACGACATACGATTGAGTTTCTCTCGAGATCAATTAAGACAGCCGCCTCCTGCAAGTCGGGAGGCGCCCCTCTGCGTCGCATAGAGAAACACGAGAAGGCGGGCAACATGGCTGCTCCTGCAGTGAACATGCTTTGGATTGGCGACAGACTCGGTCGTGTTGAATTGCTGTCGATAGCCTCCTGGCTGGCCTGCGGACACGCCGTGCGCCTGCATGTTTACAACCCTGTTGCAAACGTGCCGGCCGAAGTCGATCTGATCGACGCCGAGCTCACTGTTCCCTTTACCAGCATGAAGCGTCTACGGCATCGGGAGACCGGCTCTTATGCGCTCGCCTCCGACTACTTCCGCTACCGGCTTCAGCTGATCGATGGCGGGCTGTGGTCCGACCTCGACGTGGTTTGCCTCAAGAAGGTGAACATTGACGGAGATTGCTTGTTCGGTCTTGAGAGCGCGACTCTCATCAACGGCGCCGTCCTTTACCTCGATGCCGGTCTGCCGATGACGGCCGAGCTGGAGGGCCTTTTCTGCAACAACTACTTTCCGCCTTGGACGCGCAAGCGGGGTGCGCGCATGGCCCGGTTCAAGAACTTCATTGGCCTGCCGGTGCGCCCAGCCGACCTCCCCTGGGGAACGTACGGCCCTGGCGCGATAACGGCGCTGGCCCGCAAGCATGGACGGTTTGAGTCGGCACTGCCACGAGGAGTCTTTTATCCGCTCGATTATCGCCAAGCGCAGGCGGTCTATGATCCGGCGTTCTCGCTAGACGCGGTTCTGAGTGAGCAGACACTGACCTTGCATCTGTGGAACGAGAAGCTGCGCGATGTAAAGCACACACCGCCACCGGCTGGTTCGCCGCTGGCACAGCTTTATACCAAGTTTGGCGTTTAAAAATGGGTCGCTTGTTGAAAACGGCCTTTAACGCGCTCCAAGCGATTGTTTTATCGTGCCCGATATCCAAGCCCTTTGGAGTCCGATCCTAGGGCAGCATTCGTCACGCCGCTTTGTTGCGAAGGCGGGCAGCCTCTATTCTATCGAGCACTACCTTCTGGTTCGTGGCAGCGCGGCTCGGATCGGCAGGCTTGTGCCAGATATGCAGCACCTCGGTCGCCCAGGTGCCGGCGCGCCGGATGATGCCCTTATCCTGCAACCGGAAAACGAAGTCGGCATCTTCATAACCCCAGCCTGTGAAGGTCTCGTCGAAGCCGCCGACCGACAGCGCATCGCTTTTCCAACAGGCGAGATTGCAGCCCTTAATGCGCCGGAAGACGAAGGAACGATAATCCGACATCGTCCGCCAGGGCAGCCGCACGAAAAACGCGACGATCTTGGAAATGTCGCCTTTCAACCGGTGCCGCAGGATATTCCGGCGGAATGCTCGGTAGTTCCACGTCCCTGCCGCCAGCAATTGCTTGCTGAATTCCTGGCTGAGCAGAATGCGGCTGCCGGTGATGACGTAGTTCGGCTTGGCAAGCGCCCGATGCTGGGCAACGAAGTCGGGCTGCAGAATGCAGTCTCCGTCGACGAAGATCAAATAGGGGCCGCACGCCTCGCCTATCGCCTTGTTCAGGATTGCGGAACGGCGAAAGCCGATGTCTTCGTGCCAGACGTGCCTGACTGGGATCGAGGCGGAGTCGGTAAAGAGCTTGATCACATCGGCCGTGTCTTGGCGCGATCCGTCGTCAGCGATGATCACCTCGAAGCAGCGGTCGGTTTGGGAGGCGAGCGACTGGAGACTGAGCTTCAGCGCCCCTGGCCAATTGTAAGTATTGACGATCACCGAAACCGATACAGATCCGGCGGGGGTCATGAAAATACCCCAGCCGCTTCTTCGCGTTGATCAAAACTGTTTCGGATACGACTGCAACAACGCAGTCTTCCGCGCGCAAATATTGCGCGCACCGTCTCCCCAAGCATTCCCCGCACCCCACCAAGAACCCACCTCCTTTCTATTGACGTTAAACCGCCATCGTCAATGTAATTAGAATTCGCTTATTTTCGGAATATCTGATCGGCAAAGTGCCAAGGCGACTGGCCGACCAGTCGACCACCGATTGGCAGATTGGCCGGTTCGAAATCCGCCGGTTAACGTTTGCGGAAAAGGTTGCTTAACGCTTCGCTACTATGTCCCGCTTCGGGAGGCAGGACAGAGTGAGCGCGATGAACGACAGCCCCGAAAAGCGCAATGAATGGCGCGCCATCTTCTACGTGCAGGCGCGTGTGGCGATCCTGTTCGTCCCGATCATCGTCAGCCTGCTGATCATCGGCGCGCTTGCCGGCAACGACCGCGATCACGTCGTCATCGACCGGACCGTCACCAGTTCGGTGAAGTAGGCGACCCGGCAAGAGGCTCGCGGTATTCCGTGCACGCTAGACAAAGCGCGGGATCGGGCCGTTCTGCGCCGTCGTGCGGTCGCCGAGGTCGATGAACACCTCGTCGACATAGCACCAGCCCCAGCCTTCGGGCGGATCGTAGCCTTCGATGACCGGATGCTGAGTGGCGTGGAAATGCTTGGTGGCGTGGCGGTTGGGCGAGTCGTCGCAGCAGCCGACATGGCCGCAGGTGCGGCAGAGTCTGAGATGCACCCACCAGGAGCCGCTCTTCAGGCATTCCTCGCAGCCGAGGGCGCTCGGCACCACATCCTTTATGTCGTCCGTATGCCTGCATTCGTCCATCAGGGTCTCCTTTCGGGCTGAGCAGCACGCCCGCCGTTGCGCGCAAGATAGGCATGCAGCGCGGCCACCACCTGAGCGCCTTCGCCGACGGCGGCCGCGACACGCTTGGTCGAGCCGCAGCGCACATCGCCGATGGCGAACACGCCGCTGCGGCTCGTCTCCATCGGGCCGTGTCCCGGCGCCACATCCGGTCCGGTGCGCACGAAGCCCTTAGCGTCGAGCGCCACGTCGCAGCGCGCCAGCCAGTCGGTGTTCGGGTCGGCGCCGATGAACAGGAAGAGGTGGTGGATGGTCCGCGTCGTCGCCACGCCGGTGACCCGGTTGCGCCAGCACAGCTGGTCGAGGTTGCCGTCATGGCCGTCGAGCGCCTCGACCTCGGTTTCCGTCAGCACCTCGATGTTCGGCTGCGCCACGATCCGCTCGACCAGATAGCGCGACATGGTGGCGTCAAGGCTGTCGCGCCGCGCCAACAGCGTCACCTTGCGCACCTGGCTGGCGAGAAAGACGGCCGCCTGGCCGGCCGAGTTGCCGGCGCCGACCAGCGCCACTTCCTGGTCCCGGCAGAGCCGTGCTTCGATCGGCGAGGCCCAGTAATGCACGGACGTGCCCTCGAACTGCGCGATATTGGCGATGTCGAGGCGACGGTAGCGCGCGCCGCTGGCGATCACCACGGTGCGCGCGCGCAGGGTCTCGCCGTCGCCAACGTCCAGCCGGTAGCCGGCCATGTTGTCGGCGGCGCCGAGCAATTTGGCTTCATCGGGGATCACCATCTCGACCCCGAACTTCTGCGCCTGGTTGTAGGCGCGCGCCATCAGCGCCATGCCCGTAATGCCGGTCGGAAAGCCGAGATAGTTCTCGATGCGCGAGGATGCCCCCGCCTGCCCGCCGAAGGCGCGGCAGTCGAGCACGATGGTCGACAGCCCCTCGGAGGCCGCATAGACCGCGGCCGCCAATCCCGCCGGCCCGGCGCCGACGATGGCAACGTCGTAGATCTTGCCGGCGTCGAGCGGCCGCAGCAGCCCGACGCAGCGGGCGAGATCGCTTTCGCCGGGATTGTGCAGCAGCTTGCCGTTGGGACAGAGCACGATCGGCAGATGGTGCGGATCGACATGAAAATGCTCGATCAGCGTCTTGGCGCAGGGATCGGTGTCGGAATCGAGCGCGCGGTGCGGCAGGCCGCTGCGGGTGAGGAAACCCTGCAGCCGCAGCACATCGCCATTGCTGGGACGGCCGATGACGATCGGCCCGCTGGTGCCGCTCTCGAGCAGGCCGACACGGCGCAGGATCAGCGCGCGCATGACGCGCTCGCCGAGATTCGCCTCCTGCACCATCAGATCGCGCAGCCGCTGCGAGGGGATGACGATGGCTTCGACCGGCTCGGTCGCCTCGGCATTGACCAGCGACGGCCGGCTCGAAAGCTGCGCCCCAGCTCGCCGATGAAATTGCCCGGACCATAGGTGATGATCGCCTCGCGCGGGCCAATACCGCTGGCCTGCGTGATGTCGACCTTGCCCGACAGGATGACGACCAATCCGGGCGAGACCGTGCCGGCCGTCACGATATGCTCGCCGGCGCCGTAGGCTCTTGGCACGCCGAAGCGGCGCATGCGCTCGATGTCCGCATCGGCGAGCACGGGGAACATCTGGTCGCGGCGGGCGGCGATCGTCGGGCTGACGGAGGGGGCCATGACCGGACCGTAGCGCCCGGGGCAGCGGCTTTGAAGCGGTTTGTTCGAGGACTGGCCGGAAGGGCAGGTGGCCGCTACGCTGTCAGCTATCCGAGCGACCTCGCCAGCTTGCGCAGCGCCCCCTGCGGATCATCGGCAATGACGGAGCCATGCGAGACGAGGATGCGCTTGAGCGCCGGCAGGTCAGCCCATCGTCTCAATTGCGCTGCGAATGCCGCCTTGTCGCCGACCATCGTCAGCTTGACCGGCCAGGGTATACGCGGCTCATCACCGGCAAATCCCATCATGCGCAATGCCCAGCCGGCAAAACCGGATGCGCCGCGGATGTTGCCGACGATATCATTGAGAACGAGCGTCGTGCCGTTCGGTCCGTCGATTTGCAGCGCCGCTTCGCGATCACGGGTTCCGGGGACGGTGACGAGCTTGACGTCGGGATCGCCAAAGTCGCCGCCTGCCGCATCGACATGCACCACCTTCTCGACGCTGTTGCGCGCGCCCGCCGGTGCAATCACCTGCAGGGTGGGATAGCGATCTTTCCATGGCTTTGCATCGAGCCGGTGATGATTGTTAGGGACGATCAGGAAGGCCGGCTGGCCGAAGGCCTCGATCGCGCGCATCTGTTCGTCGTCGAGCGCGATGGCGCTGAAGATGACGAGCCGTCCGTCGCGCAATCGCACCACGGTCATGCGCCGTTTCAGGTTGCCGACCGGCATCGGTATGTCGCCGGTCACCGTCAGAATATCGTCGTCGACAGGAGAGAGCCTGCCATGCGGCAGAACCTTCCACTCCTTGAACGGCGCGGGCATCACGGAACCTCGGCTTAACAGACAAGATAGGAACGGTTCAACCCGAGACGAGTTGCAGGCACAAAAAAGCCCGGAAAATCCGGGCTTTTTGCTCATCGCGTCAGATCGTCTGAAACGGGAATTTGGTGCCCAGAAGAGGACTCGAACCTCCACTCCTTGCGGAACACGGACCTGAACCGTGCGCGTCTACCAATTCCGCCATCTGGGCTGGTGGGCGCTCATGTAAGCGGGCAAACGAAGCGTGTCAACGCGGTTTTTTCGAGGAGCTCAAGACTGACCAGAGGGCAGCTGGGGTTGATTTCAGGCACGGACGGCAATTGTAGGTGACGGCCCCGCCCCTCATCGCCCTGCCGGGCACTTCTCCCCGTATAGGACGGGGAGAAGGGGCTGGCCGCGGCGTTGGCGTCCTCTTGAGACGCTGGCGATTGGCGAAATCGGCGGCCGGAGCTTCCCTCTCCCCGTCACTATACGGGGAGAGGATGCCGGCAGGCAGGTGAGGGGCGGCGCCGACGCTGGTCTTTAACGGCGAGACGGAATTCCAGCCTGAAGCGGTTGTCCCGAGACGGCCACCCGTTCCGAGCGGGGCCGGAACAATGGAATCCCTCACCCCTCCAGCACTTCCTTCTTTGCCACGGTGGAATCGGCGTTGAGCTTGTAGATCACCGGCACGCCGGTGCCGAGCTCCAGCTTGACGATCTCTTCGCCCGACTTGCCGTCCAGCGCCATGATCAGCGCCCGCAGCGAATTGCCGTGGGCGGCGACCAGCACCGTCTCGCCGCGCAGCACATGCGGCTGCACGTCGTGCAGGTAATAGGGCCAGACACGCGCGCCGGTGTCCTTCAGGCTTTCGCCACCGGGAGGCGATACGTCGTAGGAGCGGCGCCAGATATGCACCTGCTCCTCGCCCCACTTCTTGCGCGCGTCATCCTTGTTGAGGCCGGAGAGATCGCCATAGTCGCGTTCGTTGAGCGCCTGGTCGCGGACGGTCTCGAGCTTGCTTTGGCCGACCACGTCGAGAATGTGCTGGCAGGTCTTCTGCGCCCGCTTCAGCGCCGAGGTGTAAGCGATGTCGAATTTCAGCCCGCGCGCCTTGAGCTTCTCGCCGGCGGCAAGCGCCTCCGCATTGCCCTGGTCGGTGAGGTCGACATCGCGCCAGCCGGTGAACAGGTTCTTCAGGTTCCATTCGCTCTGGCCGTGGCGCACGAGCACGAGAGTTCCCGACATGTTTGCTCCTGATACGTGGTTGGATTTGAGCAATTCCAGGAAAAGTGTGTAGCGGTTTTCAGCCCGGAATTGCGGAAGAAAAGCAGAAAAAACCGCCTCAGCCCAGGCCGAGCACGTCCCGCATGGAATAGAGGCCCGGCTTCTTGCCTCGGCCCCAGAGCGCCGCCTTGACCGCGCCGCGGGCAAAGATCGCCCGGTCCTCGGCCTGGTGGGCGAGCGTGATGCGCTCGCCGGTGCCGGCCAGGATCACGCTGTGCTCGCCGACCACCGACCCGCCGCGCAAGCTGGCGAAGCCGATCGTGCCGGCCTTGCGGACGCCGGTATGGCCGTCGCGCACACGCACGCTGTTGTCATTGAGCGCGATCTCTCGTCCTTTGGCCGCCGCTCCGCCGAGCAGCAGCGCCGTGCCGGACGGCGCGTCGACCTTGTGCCTGTGGTGCATCTCCAGGATCTCGATGTCGAAATCCTGCGCATCGAGCGCGCGCGCCGCCTGCTCCACCAGCACCGCCAAAAGATTGACGCCGAGGCTCATATTGCCGGATTTGATGATGGTCGCGTGGCGCGCCGCCGCGGCGATCTTCGCATCGTCATCGGCCGAACAGCCGGTCGTGCCGATGACATGGACGATGCGCGCCTGCGCGGCATAGCCGGCGAATTCGACGCTTGCGCCCGGGGCCGTGAAATCGAGCACGCCGTCGGCCTTGGCGAAGGCCGGCAGCGGGTCGTCGGCGATCGGCACATTGATGCTGCCGATGCCGGCGAGCTCTCCGGCATCCTTGCCGAGATGCGGTGAACCCGGCCGCTCGACGGCACCGGCAACGCACGCGCCGGGAATGGAGTGGATGGCGCGGATCAGCGTCTGACCCATCCGGCCGGCGGCGCCCACCACCACCAGGCCCATATCGCCCGTTTCGCTCATGCGCTTCTCCCGACGGTCTTCTTCGCGCGCGTGCGCGGCAGAGGAGTTTGGGTTGTCTTGGCGTCATCGACAAGCCCCAGCCCCTTCTTGCCCTGCACCCGGTGGAAGCGGGCATAGACGCTGTGCGGGTCGGCCATCAGCGAGGCGTGTGTGCCTTCCTCAACCAGCCGTCCCTCTTCCAGCACGATGATGCGGCCGGCATTGACCACGGTCGACAGCCGATGCGCGATGACGATGGTGGTGCGGCCTTCCATGACATGGGTGAGCGCTTCCTGGACGCGCGCTTCGGCCTCGTTGTCGAGCGCCGACGTAGCCTCGTCGAGCAGCAGGATCGGCGCCTGGCGCACGATGGCACGGGCGATCGAGACGCGCTGGCGCTGACCGCCGGAAAGCGTCGAGCCGCCTTCGCCGACCGGCGTGTCGTAGCCTTGCGGCTGCTGGCGGATGAACTCGTCGGCGGCGGCCTGTTTCGCCGCCTGCTCGATCTCCGCGTCGGTGGCCGAGAGCCGGCCGTAGCGAATGTTGTCGCGGATCGTGCCTTCGAAGAGATACGGCGCCTGCGAGACATAGGCGATCGATTGGCGCAGCGACCGCTTCGTCACCTTCGAGATGTCCTGGCCGTCCACCTCGATGCTGCCCTCGTCGACGTCATAGAAGCGCTGCAAGAGCGCCACCAGCGTCGACTTGCCGGCGCCCGAAGCGCCGACGATCGCCGTCACCTTGCCGGCGGCGGCGGTAAAGCTCAGATCCCTCAGCACCGGCATGTCGGCGCTATAGCCGAACGTCACATTGTTGAAGGTCACTTCGCCGGAAATGATCTTCGCTTCGGCGGCGTCGGGCGCGTCGCTTTGTTTCGGCTCGAGGTCGAGCAATTCATAGATCATGCGCGCGTTGACCAGCGCGCGTTCCATCGCCACCTGCATGCGCGCCAGCCGCCGCGCCGGATCATAGGCCAAGATCAGCGCGGTGATGAAGGAAAAGACCGCGCCCGGCGGCTGACCGAGATACAATGCCCGATAGCCGGAATAAGCGATGACGGCGGTCACGGCGAGGCCGGCCAGCATGTCCGAAATCGGCGACAGCCGTTCCGAGACGCGGGCAATCTTGTTGCTGCGCTGTTCGGCCGTGTCGGCCATGATGCCGATGCGGCGCGCCAGCTCGTCCTCCAGGGTGAAGGCCTTGACGATGGCGATGCCTTGGGTGGCCTCCTGCACCGACCCGCTCAGCCGAGAATTGATCAGCACGGATTCCCGATTGATCTTGCGCACCCGGCGCGTGATGTAGACGACGGCCCAGATCAGCGGCGGCCCGATCAGCAGCGAGCTCAGCGACAACACCGGATCCTGGTAGACCATGAGGCCGACCAGGCCGACGAGCGTCACTGCGTCGCGAGTGATCGAAATCAATGTCAGCGACAGCAGGTCGCGGATGCCGCCGATATTCTCGTCCAGCTGCGCCGCCAGTCGACCCGAGCGCGTGTCGTTGAAGAAATTGACGCCGAGCTTCATCAGTTGGTCGAAGCTGCGCTTCTGGTAGCGGGCGACCAGATTGTTGCCGATCGTGGCCAGCATCACCGCCTGGCCGTAGCCGGCGAAGCCGCGCACGAGGAAGGCGCCCATGAAGCCGGCGCAAATCCACCAGACGGCGTCGCTGCTCCGCTCGTAGAAGATCTGATTGACCATCGGCGCCATGACCCAGGCCGAAAAGGCGGTCGCGCCCGAAACCAATAACGAGCAGACGATGACGATCGCGTAGGACCAGCGATGGTCATAGCCGTTCTCGGCGATGATACGGCGCAGTACCGCCGTTACCTCGCCGGGCCGGGCCTTTAGCTTGTTTGGATTTTGAAATGTCAAATCGGCAGCGCTTCGTGGGTTCTCGTCAAAGGTCGGGGAGCATGTCGGCACCCTCTTAGCGCCCCGGCTACGGCTTGCCTATGGCGAAACTTCGTCGCGGTGGCCGATTGCCATCCCGAACCCGGGCGCGCTCATGCCCGCCAGTGCCGTCCGGCGGTCTGAACGCCGAACAGCGACGGGGTTCTGGCATAGGCGGCCAGCCCGAGAAGCGCGGCCAGCGGGTGGGTGATGACATAGACCGGCATCGTGCGCATCAGCGCGCTGTGCGGCGCCTTGTCCTCGAACGCGGCGCGGAAATTGCCGGCTTTCAATGCCGGCACGATTTTTTGCGCGATGCCGCCGGTCAGGAAAACGCCGCCGCGGCTCATGAACACCAGCGCGAGATCGCCCGCGGTGCGGCCGAGGCAGGTGACGAACAGTTCCAGCGCTTCCTGTGCCACCGGATCGGATTTGGCGAGCGCGGCCGCGGTAACTTCCGCCGGCGTCGTGAAAGGCGTCGGCTTTGCGTCGGCCCTGGCCACCGCGCGATAGACATTGACCAGTCCGCGGCCGCACAGGATCTGCTCGCCGGAGATGCGACCCTCGAGCTTTTCGATATGCGGAAACACTTCGAAGTCGCGCGGCGTGCGCGGGCCGATATCCATATGCCCGCCCTCGCCCGGCACCGGTATCCAGCGGCGCAGCGCGTAGATCAGCCCCGCGACGCCGAGCCCCGTCCCCGGGCCGAGCACGACCCGGCCGGCATTCGGCTCCGGCGTCCCGCCGCCGATCTTTTCCATATGCTCTTCGCCCAGCGCCACCACCGCCAGCGCCTGCGCCTCGAAATCGTTGAGCACGACGATCTCGCTCAAGCCCAGATTGGCAAACATCTGGTGCGGCTTGACCACCCAGGGGCAGTTGGTCAGTCGGATCTCGTCGCCGTCGACCGGCCCGGCCACCGCCAGCACCGCCGAATGCGGCTGGATCGACGAGCGGTCGAGCACCGCCGCCTGGATCGCCTCGTCGATGGTCTTGAAATTGGCCGTCTGGACGATTTGCGGCTCGGTCGCTTCCGAATTGGCGTCGAGCACGATCGAGAAACGCGCATTGGTGCCGCCGATATCACCGATCAGGACCGGAAACCGCAGCGCTGTATCGTCTTCGCCAACCATGCTTTTTGTCCCGTTCGTTCCCGCTCCGTCGCTGACTAGCGCATGGTCCTGCAAAGGGAAAGCGGCTTCGGTGCCTATCTCGAGCGTCGGCGCCGCCCCTCACCTGCCTGTCGGCATCCTCTCCCCGTCAGTGACGGGGAGAGGGGCACTGTCGCCAATGGTTTCGCCAATCGCCAGCTTCGCAAGAAGAAAGCCCGCATTGCGGCAGCCAGGCGGATGTGGGGCGCCGCCGGCCTCGACCGATCTGGACGCCGTGGCGCGGCCCTCAGTTCCCCGGCCTTGGCCGGGGCACTGGGATGCCGATTTTGGGCGTCGGCGCAAAGGAGCTCGCCGCCGCCGGCAGCGTCGCCGCATCGCTGGAGATCGTCTCCGCCGGCTCGGTCGCTTTCGATTTGGCCGCCGCCACAGCTGCCGCGCCGTCGCCCTGATAGGTAACCGCTTCCAGAGAAGGCGCGTCCGGCGCTGCAAGCACCGCCTGGCACTCCTTCGGCAAATTGGCCATGGTCATCAGGTCGCGCGCTTTCGGCGCATCCGGGTTCTTGTTGGGCCGCCACGGCTCCTCGGTGAACCACCAGGCAAGCGGTTTGCCGCAGCCGTCATCGGCCGGCGTCGCCTCCTGCGCCTTGCAGCCGGGCGAGCCCGCCTGGCAGCCGATGCGCATGTGGAAATGATAGTCATGGCCCCAGAACGGCCGGATCTTGCGCAGCCAGGAGCGATCGCCGGTGACCGTGTCGCAAAGTTTCTTCTTGATGCCCGGATTGACCAGGATGCGCTCGACCTCAGGGTAGCTCGCCGCACGCTTCAAAAGCCGCGTATGGGACGGCGTCCACAGCGCGTCCTTCACCAGATGCGTCTTCTCGTCGACCATCAGCGTCGCGCTCATGCTCTCGCGCTGCGCCATGGTCAGCGGGCGCCGCGGCATCGGTGTCAGCCAGATGTCGGCATCGAGGCCGATCTGATGCGAGGCGTGGCCGGTCGTCATCGGGCCGCCGCGCGGCTGCGAGACATCGCCGACCAGCAGCCCCGGCCAGCCATCCGCCTGGGCGTCTCGAGCGAGCTTCTCGATCAGCGCAATCATCGCCGGATGGCCCCAGCGGCGGTTTCGCGAGGGGCGCATCACCTCCCAGCTCGGCCCGTCCACCGGCAAGGCGACGCCGCCGGTGAAGCAGCCTCTTGAGTAAAAGCCGAACGATTGCGCGTGCGCCACCGCCGGCAGCTTCTTGGCGCCGAACAGGTCTTTTGCGCGCGGTTCGGCCGAGATCGCGGCCGCCGCCAGCCCGGCTAAGGTCACCAGGGCAAGCGCGGCGGTCAGGAACGGCTTCCTGTCGGGCAGCGGTCGCAACGTCATCAGGTCGGGTCCCCTCTCCAGTGGCGCGACGCAATCTCAGGCGGCATGCTAAAACATGTCTCCCGAAAGTGGGACCCGGTTTCGGGATAAAGACATGCATAAAATCAAAACTGGAGCGCATGGAGCGAAGCTGAAAGATTCGCGACGCAGTTCAGGCGCGAATCATATCACGCCAATGCACGTCGCTTCGCTCACGAGCGTTTCATCGGACTGCGCGGCTGTCCGTCTCGCCAGTTGCCGTCGGCCCACATCCGCTCCAGCGCCACCCGGTAATTCGGCAAACGAAAGCTGTAGCCTGCCGCTTTGATCGCCGCGTTGGCGACGCGCTTGTTTTCGCCGTAGAAGGACCGCGCCATGGGCGAAAGTTGCGCGGTTTCGAAGGGGATTTCCGGCGGCGCCTCCACGCCCATCACCCCGGCGGCGTAGGCGACGACATCCTGCGGCGGCGCCGGCTCGTCGTCGGTGACATTGAAGATGCCGCCGCGATTGCTATCGGCCAGGTGCCACAGGGCGCCGGCGATGTCGTCGCAATGGATGCGGTTGAAGACCTGGCCGGGCTTGACCAGCCGCCTCGCGGTGCCGTCCTCGAGATTGGCCAGCGCGTTGCGGCCCGGGCCGTAAATACCGGAAAGCCGCAGGATCGCTACCGGCTTTCCGATTTCCCGCCCAAGAGCCAGCCATTCCTGTTCGGCCGCCACCCGCATTACCGAGCGCTTCGAAACCGGCCTGCACTCGGCGCTCTCGTCCACCCAGGCACCGCCATGGTCGCCGTAGACGCCGACGGTGGAAAGATAGCCGATCCATTGGAGCGCCGGCATCTTGGCCCGGATCGCCTCGCCTGCCGCGTTGAGCACCGGATCGCCCGCTTCGTCCGGAGCGACCGAGACGATGAGATGTGTTGTGTGCCGAAGCGCATCGCTGATTTCCGCCGTCAACGAACCGTCGAAGCTTGACGGCTCGATGCCCGCCTCTCGCAACACCTCGAATTTTTCCGGCGATCGCGTCGTCCCAAGGATCGGCGCGCCATCTTCATTGGCTCTCGCAAAAGCCTTGCCGGAATAGCCGGCGCCGAAAATGAAGAAGCGTCTCTCGCCCATCAATTAAATCCTCTTCTTCAATGGTCCTTTGCGGGAACCGGCAGCGCTGACAGCCATTCCTCGCGCACCGTTGCATCGCCTTCGGCCTGCAAGGCCGATGCGGCGAGCTCCGCAAAATCGCGCCGCTCCATCAGTCGCGATAGCGCCCATACTGCCGCACCCCGCACCAGCGGCGAGCCGTCGTCGATTAGGCCGCGCGCGACCGGCGTCAGCGAGGCATCGTCCGAATTGCCGGCGGCGATCAGCGCGTTGCGGATGAAACGGTCGCGGCCGATGCGCTTGATCGGCGAGCCCGAGAAAAAGGAGCGGAACGTCGCATCGTCGAGCAACAGCAGCTCCGACAGCCGCGGCTCGCGCAGATTTTCGCGAGCGGCAAGCTTGGCCTCGGCGGCGACGCTGGCGAATTTGTTCCACGGACACACGGCGAGGCAGTCGTCGCAGCCATAGATGCGGTTGCCGATCGCCTCGCGAAATTCGCGCGGGATCGGTCCCTTGTTCTCGATTGTGAGGTAGGAGATGCAACGCCGCGCATCGAGCCGGTAGGGCGCCGGGAAGGCATCGGTTGGGCAGATGTCGAGGCAGGCGCGGCAGGAGCCGCAATGGTCGATCTCGGCTTTGTCCGGCTCAAGCTCGGCCGTGGTGAAGATGGTGCCGAGGAACAGCCATGAGCCATGCTCGCGGCTCACCAGGTTGGTGTGCTTGCCCTGCCAGCCCAGCCCCGCGGCTTCGGCAAGCGGCTTTTCCATCACCGGCGCGGTGTCGACGAAGACCTTCACGTCGCCGCCGGCCCGCGCGACGATCTTGCCCGCGATTTCCTTCAGCCGACCTTTCATCACGTCGTGATAGTCGCGATTGTGCGCGTAGACCGAGATCGCGCCGCGATCGTGTTTGTCGAGGACATCGCGCGGATCCCGGTCCGGACCGTAGTTCATGGCGAGCACGATGATCGAACGCACTTCCGGCCACAGCGTCGAAGGCTCGGCGCGCCGCCCGATCGTCTCGGCGATCCAGTCCATCGAGCCGTGAAATCCCTCGGCGACAAACTCGGCCAGGCGCGCGGGAGCCAGCGGGATCGCGTCCGGCCGGGTGACGGCAACGGCGTCGAAGCCGGCGCGGCGCGCCTCCGCGTCGATCAGCGCGCGCAGCTTCGTCGTGTCAGAAATCGAGGTCCGCATAATGCGATACCGGCGACAGGCCGCGCACGCGATCGGTGAGCAGCGGCCGGAACGACGGCCGTGATTTCACGCGAGTATACCATTCGCGCGCCGCCGCGTGCTCGCGCCAGTCGATCTCGCCGAGATAGTCGAGCACGGAAAGCGTCGCGGCCGCGGCGAGGTCGGCATAGGTCACCTTGTTGCCGGCCAGCCAATGACGCGTGCCCGCCAGCCAGTTGGTGTATTTCATGTGCTGGCGGATGTTGGCGCGCGCGGCGCGGATTGCGCCCGAATCGGGTGAGCCGCCGCCCGCCGTCTCCGGCATCACCGGCTTCAGCACCCGCTCGCGCACCAGATGGCGGGTGACCTCGCTTTCGGCCTTGCTGAGATACCAGTCGGTCAGTCGCCGGATTTCGGCGCGCTGCATCGGGTCCTCGGCAAACAGCCGCCTGTCGCGCTTCAGCACCCCGCGTGTCTCGTCAAGATATTCGGCAATGACCATGGCGCCGACGATTGGCACATCGCCTTCGGCCAGCAGGATCGGCAGCGTGCCGGCCGGATTGAGCGCCAGAAACTCCTTGCGCCGGGTCCAGGGTTTCTCCTCGATCAAGGCCAGCTCCTCGCCATACTCGCCGAAGGCGGGGCGGACGAACCGGCAGGTGGCGAACATCGGGTGGTGAAAAAGCGTCAGCATGGTTCCGCGATGATAGGGCGCACTGGCAAATTGGTGTGAGCGCCGGTAAGTCTTGGCGGCCCGATTCCAGGGACTGTCATGTGTTGCGACCTATAGGGGCACTTCCGCGCCATGACAAGCAAGCCCTTCCCCTTAGCCGTCACTCGAAGCAGAGGTTGCCATGGAAAGCCAGACCATCGTCGAAGCACTGCTGCTTGGGCTGATCGAGGGCCTGACCGAATTCATCCCGGTCTCGTCGACCGGTCACATCCTGCTCGCCGGCCATTTCCTCGGCTTCCATTCGACCGGCAAGGCCTTCGAGATCCTGATCCAGCTCGGCGCGATTCTTGCGATCTTGAGCGTCTATTTCCGCCGCCTCTGGAAGATGCTGCTCGAACTGCCGCATGACCGGCTGACAAGGCATTTCGCCATCGGCATCCTCATCGCCTTCCTGCCGGCGGCGGTCATCGGCGCGCTGGCGCATGACTTTATCAAGACCTTCCTGTTCGAATCGCCGCGCCTGATCTGCATCATGCTGGTCATCGGCGGCGTGGTGCTGCTCGCCGTCGACCGCATGAACCTGAAGCCCGTCTACCGCGATGTCGAGCGCTTCCCGACCAGGCTTTATCTGCAGATCGGCCTGTTCCAGTGTCTGTCGCTGATACCCGGCACCTCGCGCTCCGGCTCGACCATCGTCGGCGCGCTGCTCTTGGGCGTCGACAAGCGCGCGGCGGCGGAGTTTTCCTTCTTCCTCGCCATGCCGACCATGGTCGGCGCCTTCGCCTTCGATCTGTTCAAGAACCGCAACGTGCTGACCTCGGCCGACCTGCCGATCATCGCCGTCGGCTTCATCGCCGCCTTCGTCACCGCGCTTTTCGTGGTGCGCTTCCTGCTCGATTACGTCTCGCGCAAGGGCTATTCGCTGTTCGGCTGGTGGCGGCTGGTGGTTGGCGGGCTCGGACTGGCGGCGCTGATGATCTGGGGGTGAGCTTATCGTTGGGAGGGTAAGCCCCTCAATTCCGCCCGTAAAATGCATTCTCGACATGCACTGGCCAGCGCCAGGGCATCACCGCCACCATGTCGAAGCGCACCGACAGCCGGCCATAGTCCGGCTGGCGCGACAGCCAGAGGTCGGCGGCACCCTCGATGCGCCGTTCCGAGGCGTGGGCGATCGCTTCCATCGCCTCCATCAGCGTGCGCCGCGCCTTGACCTCGACGAACAGCACCAGGTCGCCGCGCCTGGCGATCAGGTCGATCTCGCCGAGCTTTGTGCGATGGCGGCGCGCAAGGATGCGATAGCCCTTCAGCATCAGCGCCAACGCCGCCAGCCATTCGCCGCGATGGCCGCGCCGATAGGCTTTTCGCCGATGACCGACGGTGCGCTCAGCCACCGCCGTCCGCCTTCAGCTCGATCAGCCGGCGATAGAGCGCCTGTTTCTGGCCGCCGGTCATCTTCGCCGCTTCCGCCGCCGCCTTGGAGGCCGGCATTTCGGCGGCTAAAGACAACAGCAGCCGGTCGATGTCGGCCGGCTGGTCCTCGGCCGCCTCCGGCGGGCCGACGCAGACCACGATTTCGCCCTTGGGCGTCTCGGCCGCCGCGTGGTGATCGGCGAGCTCACCAAGGCGTTCGA